>DALYUO010000232.1:0-278 GCA_031981225.1 Pararcticibacter sp. | reverse complement strand
CCGGAGTTCTCCCTAAGTGCTGTAACCCATTTAATTACCGTGAGTTGTACTGGTATGTATGCCCCCGGTTTAGATATAGATCTGCTGGAACTTCTCGGCCTCGACAAAACCGTGGAACGCACGTGTATTAATTTTATGGGTTGCTATGGCGCTTTCAATGCACTGAAGGTTGCCGATTATATTTGCCGCGCGAACCCTGACGCTAGGGTGCTGATCGCCGACGTAGAACTATGCACGCTGCACTTTCAGAGGGAGAATACGCTGGATAACTGGATTTC
>DALYUO010000231.1:0-7867 GCA_031981225.1 Pararcticibacter sp. | reverse complement strand
TTGTGAGCAGTGCGCCCTTAGTTAATGGCAGTGCGCCCGGTTACAATGACCTGAAACCGTATGAAAACCGCGATCCCCGATTCTATGCGAACGTCATCTATAATGATATGCCATGGCAGGGAAGAAGAATTGATATGTACAGCCAAAAATCGGGTTTAGGGTACGACTTTATCGAGGGAAATACCAATTATACTGTTACGTGCTACTATTCCAAAAAAATGTGGCCCGAAGTATATAAGAGGAATGTTTCAGGATCTACGCTCATCAACTATATATTCTTTCGCTATGGGGAAGTCCTTCTCAATTATGCAGAAGCAATGAATGAAGCATATGGTCCCGACGCAACCCCCAACGGATATACATTAAGTGCGCGTCAGGCAATACAGCAAGTGAGAGACAGAGTAGGTATGCCTTCACTACCTGCGGGATTAAATAAGGACGATATGCGTGCCCGCATAAGGAACGAACGGGGAGTGGAACTAGCGTTTGAAGATTTTCGCTGGTATGATATCCTGCGCTGGAGAGCTAAAGAGATTGTAACACAACCTATGTTTGGTATGAGGGTAGTTAAGAATGCAAATGGGTCCTTCACCTATACCCGCACCAGGCTGACCAGTTCCTATCAGAAAGTTCATGAGCCTTACATGGATCTTTATCCTATTCCGAGAAGCGAGATCTACAAAAGCCAGAAATTAAAGCAAAATCCGGGATGGTAATAAGAACGCATTTAATCTATTTTCAAATGAAATCGAAGATTTTAATATATATACTGCTCCTTGCTTGTGTTTTGTCGGGTAAGAAAGCTGCCGCACAGGATCCCGACAACATAGTAACCGCAAGCGGGATTTTAAAAGAAAGTAACGGACGTCCAGTGGAAGGTGTTACCATTCTGATTCAGGAAACAACTACTGAGAATAAGAGTTTACCTGACGGCCGCTTTTCAGTAGAAGCAACACGTAAAGACGTTGTTATATTCAAAAAGCAAGGGTATAATACGGTTATTAAGCCAGCGTCGGCGCTCAATAGTGCAGTAGTTATCATGACGCCATCCCTTATTGACGCGGGAGACGACGACGATGTGGCT
Organism: Pararcticibacter sp.; assembly: GCA_031981225.1. GTDB lineage: Bacteria > Bacteroidota > Bacteroidia > Sphingobacteriales > Sphingobacteriaceae > Arcticibacter. Next base: position 6,783 of record DALYUO010000231.1, on the reverse strand, counting down.
ATTCCGTTTGGCGTTCGTAAGAAGAGGAATATTTCGGCTTCTATCAGCACTGTTTCGGGTTCCGACTTACCCCGGCTTCCTATCTCATCACTGCCTAATACACTAGCCGGCAGGTTGCCGGGTTTATATGTGCAGCAGATGGGGTCGAGGCCAGGAACAGATGATGCTTCATTCCTTGTTCGTGGACGGTCATCGTACAATAGTAACCAGGCTCCTTTAATACTGGTTGACGGCGTCGAAAGGGATTTCGTTAACATGGATGTTAATGAAGTTGAAACTATAAGTGTACTTAAGGATGCAGCGTCGATCTCCTGGTATGGAATGCGGGGAGCCAACGGCGTGGTTTTAGTTACAACAAAACGGGGAAGCGCAACGGCGGCTAAACTGACTTTTGATGCCCAGGGCGGAGTTCAAATGCCGGTCTATAAAACGCGTCCATTGGATTCATATTCTTATGCTACCCTGTTCAATCAGGCGAAGATAAATGATGGTGCGGCTCCTCAATACAGCGAGGCAGATCTTGCTGCTTATCAGAGCGGTTCTGATCCGTACAAGTACCCCAATAACAATTACGTCGATCGGTTTTTGGGAGATGTCGCCCCGATACAGCGATACGTGGCAACTGTTAGCGGCGGAAATTCATTCGCTAAGTACTTTACATTGTTGAATGTATACAACCAGACAGGCCTTCTTAAAGGAGACGAAAACCCGAAGTATAAAACGAATGCGAACTACAGGAAGTATAATTTCAGAACTAACCTCGACCTGCATGTTACGAAAACACTTGATGCAACAATTGATTTCGGTGGAAGGGTAGAAGAGATCAGGTATCCGAGCTCGGGCATCCAGACGTTTATGAGCACTATTAACACCACTCCTCCCAATGCATTTCCTCTCCTGAATCCCGATGGTACTTACGGTGGTTCAAATCTCTTCAGTGGAAATCCTCTGGCGATGCTCAACAGCAACGGGAATATTAATGACCTGGCACGGACACTTCTGGCAACAATTAGTGTGAGGCAGCAATTGAATTTCCTGAAGGGGTTGTCTGCGAATGCGTTGTATAGCTACGACATTCAGGGGATGTACCAATACGGTTATACTCAGAATTATGCAAGGTTCGGTTATGACAGTAACGGGCAGTTGGTGCAGATCGGGTCTGATGAGAATACACCAGTAAATTACAAGAGCAGTGCCTTCACTGGGAATGTGCGGAGTAATGACTTTTGGATTGGCCTCGACTATGATAAAACTTTAGGTGAACACATATTTAACTTTTCAACACGTCTGCAGAGAAGAGTTCTCGCGGTTCCTAATGCACTCGATCAAAAGAGGGAAGGAATATCGAACAGACTTTCTTATAGTTTTAAGTCGAAATACTTTGCGGATATAGTAGCTACCTATTCAGGTTCGCAGGAGTTTGAACCAGGCAGAAGGTTTGGATGGTTTCCCGCAATTTCAGCCGGATGGATCATCTCCGACGAAGATTTCTTTAAACCGGCAACCTCGTTTATAGATTATCTAAAAATCAGGGGCTCATATGGTGTAGTGGGGAGCGATGACGTCAATGTGCGGGCATCCGCTTTTTATAACTATTATAACAGGAGCAGTGAAGGATATAATTTCGGAACAAGTTATACCAACGCCAACGGCAGTTCAGAGGGGTCGCTGGCGAATCCCTATCTCACCTGGGAAAGGGCAAAGAAGGCAAGCATAGGTTTTGATGCAAAGCTTTTTAAGCAATCTGTCGATGTTTCTTTTGATTATTTTGATGAGCACAGGGACCATCTTCTTACTTCCGACATTCTACCGCGAACGATCGGTCAAAGCAGGGTTCAGGTTAACGAAGGAAAAGCAAAGTATTCAGGATATGAAACTGCCCTCAATTTTAGAAAATCATTCAATAAGGTTACTCTTGGCCTTAACGGCAACTTTACATGGGTAGAAAGTAAGGTACTTGCCTTGAATGAGGCGGCAAATCTTCCTGCATTCCAAAGTGAGGTAGGCGGGAACATCGGCCGGGTAGCCATCTTTAACCGCGAAGGGGACATTACATACCAGCGCTTGTTCCTGATTTCGGAGGGGCTTTTTCAATCGCAGGAAGAGATCGACGCAGCACCGCAGCAACTCTTTTCAACGGTAACACGTCCGGGCGATATCAGATATAAGGATATGAACGACGACCGGATTATCAACAGCCAGGATATGGTTGCCCAAAACTACTCAGATGCACCTAAAGCTTATTATGGTTTCGGACTTTCTCTAAAATATCGGGCTTTTGATATATCCGCCCAGTTTCAGGGTGTGTACGGGCGTACCATATCCATTATCAACGTTGTCAACTCCGGATCTTCATCCAACGGGTATTTGAATCAGTTCAGCACTCAAAGCTGGACTCCGGAAAACGCATCTACCGCCGTTTATCCGAGGATGACCCTAAATAACAGGGGGAATAATACACAGCAGTCTGATTTCTGGCTTCGCTCGGGCGACTACACCAGATTAAAGGTAGCCGAACTGGGATACAGCTTGTCGTCGACAGGACTGAAGTCGGTTCATATTAATTCGATGCGGATTTATCTTACAGGGTTTAACCTGCTTACATTCAGCAAACTGAATAAGCTTGATATAGACCCTGAGATTCCTTCGTCGGGGTACAATACTTCATATCCTTACGTAAGGACATTCGCACTGGGGGTAAATGTTAAGTTTTAAAACACATACGATGAAAAGAACTTATTTTAAATCAATCATATTTCTTATCCCGGTATTGTTCCTGGGATGTGAAAAAAGCAGTTATCTGACGGACGGCAAAGATACAGGAGGCAGCAACGTTACCGAACAGCAGTTCTGGCAGCATAAAGACTGGGTTAGGAATTTTCTCAATAACATATACACCCATGTTCCCGACGAATACAATATGGATGGTGATGGCGGTATGTTAGCTTCTGCCTCGGATGAGGCTGTCAATTCAAACCCTAACTCGTCTGTTACGTATCCCAATGGCAGTACCTGGGGTCCTGCCAGAACTTTCAACGATGTTTACGGAGACATGTATACCGGGATCCGAAAAACCAACCTGTTCATAGAGCATGTTGCTTCCAGCGGCATCCTGCCGGAAAACGAAGAAAATGAAGAGGGTACGAATAATCTTGCCCGGCAGATTCAGCGCTCTAAAGGACAGGCCTTTTTCCTGCGTGCTCTTTTCCATTTTGAACTGGTAAAAAGATATGGAGCTATTCCTTTAGTAACGCGGGTAATTGGAGAAACTGAAGACAGCAATCTCCCAAGAAATACCTATCAGGAATGTGTCGATCAGATTGTCAGGGACTGCGATTCTGCGATTACGTTGCTCCCTTTGTGGACTGGGTCGTGGACAAATTCTAATAAGGGCCGGGCTACGCAAACGGCAGCTATGGCCTTGAAATCGCGCATGCTTCTTTATGCAGCGAGCCCATTGAACAATTCTTCAGGTGATCAGGCGAAATGGAGGCTTGCTGCAGACGCTGCCAACCAGTTGATAGCCGTAAACAAACATAAACTGCACTCCTCATATAGCCAGATATTCCTGTTTGGCCAGGCGGCGTATAATGACGAGGTGATTTTTGCTTCAAGGGCAAACAATCGGAATGATATTGAACAGAATAATGCTCCGATAAGTTATTCGGGTGCAAAAGGAAGACTGAACCCAACACAGGAGATCGTTGACGCCTTTGAAACAAAAAATGGAACTGCTCCTTCAGAAACGAACCCTGCTTTAAACCGCGACCCGCGTTTTGATCTTGTGATTGTTTATAATGGTAAATCTTTTAAGAATGTGGCAGTACAAACCTATGTGGGAGGAAAAGACGGATTGAACCTCATCGTTAACGCAACGCGAACCGGCTACTACATGAAGAAATTTATGAACGAAGGCGCCGTAACCTGGAATGTTCCGACGCCAACCAATTCCCGTCGTCCATGGGTACTATTTCGCTATGCCGAAATCCTCTTAAATTACGCAGAAGCTGTGAATGAACTGGTTGGCGCGGATGTGCTCCCTGCGGCTTCCCCCGGTGCTCCAGCCTTCACCTTAACGGCAAGACAGGCTGTTAATTTGATCAGAGACCGGACAGGCATTAAGATGCCGCTTATACCCCTGGGGCAAAGTCAGGACCAGATGCGTGAACGTATCAAACGCGAAAGAAGGATAGAACTTTGCTTCGAAGGACACCGGTTTTACGATGTGAGAAGATGGAAGGAGGGAGAAACATATTTCAACAAGCCTGTAACAGGAATGCAGATTGTAAAAAATGCTGATAACAGCTTCTCTTACCAAAGGTTCACGGTTGAGAACCGGGTGTTTCAGGCAAAGAATTACTGGTTTCCATTTTCGATTAATGATATCAACAGGCAGCCTGCATTAACACAGAATCCAGGATATTAAGTGTAACGAATAATCAGGACGAATGCTATGAAGAGTTTTATCGTGTGTTTGCTAATTGGAGGCACTTTAATCGGCTGTTCTAAATCCAAAGTCGTTGGTGATGATGCCTTGAGACCTGGCGATTCAAATAAAGTCGGTGACGTTGAAGTCGAAAAACATATTGGTGTTTATATAACCAGTGCAGATGAAAATAAGAAAATGCTTAAAGAAGCCAATATTGGATTCAATACCGGTTCTTCGGCAAATCCTGAAATTATAATCGATCCCGCGCAGCAATTTCAGTCCATTGATGGATGCGGAATAGCGTTGACCGGATCATCCGCCTATATGTTAATGCAGCTTTTACCCGGTGAAAGGACGAGTTTGCTGAAAGAGCTTTTTGAAGTTGGAAATAGTGTGAGCTTGAGCATCGTGAGAATAACCATAGGCGCTTCTGATTTCTCTACTACAGCTTATACTTATGATGATATGCCGCCCGGACAAACCGACGGAGGGCTCAATAACTTTAATTTGTATAAGCACGACGACCTGAATTATGTTATTCCTGTCCTGGAGGAAATATTGTCCATTAATTCAGAGATTAAAATTCTGGCCTCTCCATGGAGTCCTCCGGCATGGATGAAGCGGTCGGGTAGCTTAAATGCAACCAATGAAACAGATAACTACCAGAATTCGTTGATGGATGGTTACCGTTCGGTATGGTCTAACTATCTGGTGAAATACCTGGAGGCTTTGAAGAATCACAGTCCCTCTATACCTGTATGGGCTCTTACCGTACAAAATGAGCCCCGGACACTCAAAACATCTTATCCAACCAGCTATATGACCGTTGCCAATCAACAGTTCATAATTAAGGACCTAAGGACGAAGATGAACGCCTCGGGCCTAAATTCGGTGAAGATTTTCTGCGGAGACAATAATTGGGCTGGCAGCAGTTATGTAACCGGTTTTTACGAAGACCAGTTGGCAAAGAATGCTGTAGCAGGTGCTGCTTTTCATGGGTATACGGATGAAAACAGCGGGGGCAGTTCCGACGTGATGACTCCCATCTATCATGCTGATACAACCAAAGAGCTGCATGTCACTGAATATTCAGGAAACAGGCGCGACGGCTTCGCATCAGAGCTTAAGTCTTTTACATTGACCCGCATGATTTACCCTTTCAGAAACTGGGCAAGGTCTGTAACCTACTGGAATCTTGCATTGAATGAAAACAGGAGACCTAATATTAAAATCGGGGGTACCGACAGCAGGCCTGCCATTACCATCGACAGCGCAAGTCATGCCATTACCCGTAACGTAGATTATTATGTGCTGGCTCATGTATCAAAGTTCTTGCGCCGGGGTGCAAAACGTATACATTCAACCAGTATCACTGCAAGCAATATTCACAATGTTGCCTTTTTGAATCCCGACGGCTGGAAGACACTTGTAGTTTACAATTCAGCCACTGCGCCGCGCGCAGTCGATGTGAAAATTGGAACCGATAAATTTACTTATAGCATACCTCAAAATTCTACGGTCACTTTTAACTGGAAGTGATCTTGATCCCCTAATTTATATGAAGAAAAATAGTTATATATCCCTTTTGATCCTGATTCTTTCTTTATTTTCAAGGATAAGTGCTGCACAGGAAAATTTGATACAAAACATCTCTGCACGAAGTATAATCAGCCTCAATGGCAGATGGAACTATATTATTGATCCATACGAAAATGGCTATTATGATTATCGCCGCGAGGCATTCGATCAATCCAAATCAGGTACAGGAGGGTACTTTGACGACAAGAAGCAAGAGGATAAATCAGAACTATTGGAATACGACTTTGACCATTCTCCAACACTTGCCGTTCCGGGCGACTGGAATTCGCAGGTTGAAAAGCTCGACTTGTACGAAGGCACGATATGGTACCGCAATAAATTTACGGCCTCACCAAAGCAAGGCAAACGCTATTTCCTTTACTTCGGTGCAGTAAATTATGAAGCGCATGTCTACCTGAACGGTAAGAAGCTTGGAATGCACAAGGGTGGTTTTACTCCGTTCCAATTCGATGTTACAGAACGCTTAAAGGAAGGAGAAAACAGTGTGGTCGTAAAAGCTGATAATACCCGCAAAAAAGAAGAAGTGCCGACCATTAATACCGACTGGTGGAACTATGGAGGGATTACAAGGGATGTATTTATTGCTGAAACCCCGGCATCGTATATCAGCGATTATCAGATTCAGCTATCGAAAGGAAGCATGAGCCAGATTGAAGGGTTTATACAGCTTGACGGAGCGGAGAAATCGCAGAAAGTAACGATTGAAATACCGGAGGCTGGAATAAAAACAACAGTAAGAACGGATGTTTCCGGCC
>DALYUO010000230.1:3810-7876 GCA_031981225.1 Pararcticibacter sp. | reverse complement strand
AAGAAAACGGGTAAAACGGCTTGGCGTTGGCCAGGGCATCAAAGCGGTGTTTTCTACCGAAGAAGTAATGCGCTCTTCGCTGATAATGACCGATGGAAGCAACTTTAAACGGTCTGCTTACGGTACAGTTTCTTATCTGCCCGCTGCCTTCGGTGGGATCTGTGCATCCGTAGTGATAAGGGATCTGCTTGAATATCCCATTGATACAGAACAACGACCGCCGGGAATAAGAATTAAAAAAGGCGTGGGCAATACACCTAAAAAGGTGAAAGGCCGCGAGCTAAACCCAGCTTAAAAGAAGCATGCAGGGCAGAACGTTTTAAAACAGACCGTTAAGTGTAATGGTGAAAACCGTACCCAGATCAGGTTTGCTCTTCACGGTAATCTGTCCTCCGAGAGTTTCTACCTGGGTTTTAGTAAAATGCAGACCGACGCCGCGGCCTTCCCGGGACAGGTCGAATCTTTTATAGAGGCCAAATAATTTATTCCCGATAGCATTAAGGTCCATTCCCACTCCATTATCCTTGACCGAGAGCACAAAGGCGTCTTTTTCCCGCCTGGCTTTGATATCAATTAACGGAGGCATATCTACCTTGTGGTATTTGATCGCATTGCTTAAAAGGTTATAGATGATGCTCTGAAAGTAAGCTTTAAATGTATAGATATATTCAGCATCAGGAGATATATGTTCCCTGATTACTGCCCCGGTACTATTGATCTGTGTCGCCAGCGTATTTTTAACCGCCGAAAGCATGCCCGACAGAGAAACTTCTTCCAGGCTTTCGTTTATCGGAGTTCGTACAGAAAGAAGCTTGGTTAAATCGTTGATGATCATGTCCATTGATTCTGCAGATTTATGAACCATCTCAATCAGCTCTGCATCTACAGCATTTTCAGATTTAAGCAATCCGGAAAGACCAAGTATATTGGCTATTGGCACACGAAGGTTATGCGAGACAATGTAGTTGAACTGCATAAGGGCATTATACTTTTGCGTCAGTTCACTCAGCAGTCTTTCACGTTCTTTTTCAAGCCGTTTTCTTTCTGTTATTAAACTTCTTATTGACAGGTAATGCGTTATCTGCCCGTCATTATTGAACATAGGGGAGACGGTTGTATCTACCCAATAGAAACTTCCGTCTTTTGCCTTGTTTCTAACCTCGCCATGCCATACTTTCCCTGACGAAATGGTTCGCCATAACGACGAAAAGAACGGCTTTGGATGATAATTGCTGTTGATAATACGATGATTATTTCCAATAAGTTCATTCTCCTGATATTTCGATATCTGACAGAACAGCTCGTTGACATAAGTGATTGTGCCGCGTTTGTCGGTAATAGATACTATCGCTGCAGAATTAACAGCCTGCTGATATGCATTCAAGGCATTTATTGCATGTAAGCCGCTGTTTTTAATATCACTCTCAGTCGTCATGTGTGTTTTGGCCCTTTAAAACAAAGGCAATACCAAATATGCGCGATTTCCTCTTTCTTCAGAAATAAAATGGAGCTTTTTGTCTTATACGTTTAGTATAAATAAGTTATAAATAGCAACTGAAAAAAAAAGCAGAAACCTGTACGTGCTTCTGCTTTTAATCAAACTCTTATGGGAATTAATTTCTACAAAGCGATTCATATTAGGGAATACCTTTGTAGTCGGTTTGAAATATCAGGCCTGCTTTACGAGCTGTATTTCGCATAGAATGCGGATGTCGTCGCTCACAACAACTTGTCCGGCTTCCGTTACAGCGTTCCATGTAAGATTAAAGTCTTTGCGGCTGATTTTGCCTTTAACAGTAAAGCCTGCTTTGGTTTGCCCGTACGGATCGACTACAATTCCGCCGAATTCAACATCCAGAGTTAAGGGTCTGGTAACACCACGGAGAGTAAGGTCGCCATGCAGTTTATAGTCATCGCCAGCTTGCTCGTATTTGTTCCCTGTGAAGGTTAACTTTCCGAACTGTTCAGCATCAAAGAAATCGGCCGATTTTAAATGAGTGTCTCTCTGCTCGTTATTGGTACTGATAGAATTGATATCCGCAGTAAACTCAATTTTCGATACAGACGAAAAATCATCACCTTCAGTTTCTGCTTCCGCATCAAACTCCGTGAAATAACCGGTCACAGTAGTGATCATAAGATGTTTTACCTTGAACTGCACTTCGCTGTGCGTCGGGTCAATTTTCCATTTAGCCATTTTTTTTTCTTTTTATGGTTAACAAATAGTTTTACATTCTGATTTAATGAACTTTCGTTCTGGAAGCAAAATTAAACCGTTAGTCCTGTTTTACTCTTAATGCAGATTAAGAGTGGGGATACTCCGCAGGGAGTTTCGCAGAGCCCGGCATACAGCTTTTATGAGATATGATTCAAGGGCAACAGCAGGGCAGAGATAAAAAGTCTTAAAATTTGTTAAAATCAGCGGGAACCCTGATTACTTTACTATTTTTATTCCGCGTTCTGCATTAATCTTCGGGAATGGAAATCAAAATTAACCGTATCATCACAATAGTTATTCTTTTAGCCGTCCTTCAGTCACCTCTTTTGGCCCAGGGTATCAAGGGTACAGTCAGGGCCAATGACGGCACGCCCCTGCCATTTGCTTCCGTTTTCATCAGTCCGCTTAAGACCGGAACTACAGCTAATTCTGAAGGCTATTTTGAGTTTAAGCTTCCTGCCGGAATCTATACCATCAGAGTACAGAACATAGGTTACAAGGCTCAGGAAGCCCAGGTTGAAGTGAAGGATGACTGGGTGTCGAAGGAGTTTACGCTCAGCGCCCAGGGTTATATTTTGGATGAAGTGCAGGTTGGGAAAGGCCGGAAAGAAGACTTTGCATATACGATCATCCGCAAGGCAATTGCCAAAAAGAAATTTCATCTGCTGCAGTATGATAGTTATGAGATGAAAGTGTATATAAAAGGGACGGGAGAGCTTACCAAAGCCCCTTTCTTTCTGAATAATAAGTTAAAGAAGGAGGGGGTAAACCTCAATGAGGCTTATACAACAGAATCTGTAAGCAGGATAAAGTTTACCCAACCCAATAAGATCGATGAGAAAGTTATTGCTATCAGAACAAAGGGTACCAATAACAGCTCGGTATCGCCGGCCATGTTTATCAACCAAAGCTTTTACAGGGATAAAATTGCAGGATTGATATCTCCCTTGTCGCGTTCGGCATTTGCCTGGTATAAGTTTACCTATGAGGGGAGTTTTAGCGATGGAAAGTATGAAATAAACAAAATAAAGGTGACGCCGCGATCCAGGGGTGACAACGTTTTTGAAGGTACCCTTTATATCATTGAAGATGAATGGGCTATTCACAGTCTCGACTTAAAAACCAGTATAATGGGTTTTCCGGTTAGTCTGAGGCAAAACTACGGAGAGGTTGCTCCAAAGGTGTGGATGCCGCTGACACACAGGTATCAGTTTTCGGGCAATGTTCTTGGATTTAAGGGCCACTATAATTATCTGGCTTCCTGTCGCGATTATAAGGTAGAACTGAACAAAGATCTGTTGATTAAGGCAGAGATAGTGGATGAGAAGATAGATCCTGCTCCTGAGGAAATAGCGGCGTTGAAACAAGGCAGGGGAGAGGTTCCGGCTAAAGTCGTTCCGGAGAACGGCAAACTAAGCCGCAAGCAGTTCAACAAGATGATGGACGAATATGAAAAGAAAGCTTTGAAGGAACAGAAACATCCGGAGGTTATAACAGACCGGAATTTCAATACGGACAGCAGTGCAACAAAGCGCGATTCTTCTTTTTGGTCCGAAATCCGGTCAATACCGCTTACGCCGAAAGAGCAGGAAGGGTACCGGAGAGATGATTCGCTGGCAAAAATAGAATCAGCAAGGCTAAGTGGGAAGGATAGTTTAAAGGTTATAAAAAAACGGCGTTTTAATCCTGCAGACATTGTCACAGGCGGTTTTTACAATATTACTCCCCGGACCAGCGTGTCCATTAATCCTACCTTTACCCAGGTATATTACAATCCGGTTGAGGGTTTTAATGTCAATTTAAGCGGGCGGATCCGGCATCAGTACGATAGCCTGCGACGGCAGATCG
>DALYUO010000230.1:0-3624 GCA_031981225.1 Pararcticibacter sp. | reverse complement strand
ATACACCCCATCATCAACACGTTCAGTTCCCTGCTTTACAAGCGGAACTATATGAAGATTTATGAGAAAGCTTACGGAAGGGGTAAGCTCGAATACAGTCCCTCGGCATTTTTGAAGTTTAGCGGAGGTTTGGAATGGGCACGGAGGAAAGAACTGTTTAATCAATCGGATTATAGCTTTTTTTATCAGAACTCGCGTGAGTATACTTCTAACCGGCCGGCTAATATAGAACTCGCTGATACCGGCTTTCCTATGCATGAAGCCTTCACGTTTGAAGCAGGGCTAAGCTATCGACCGGTAAAAAGTTACAGGGTCTATAACGGTCGCCGAATAGCGATGACAGAGAGGTCGCCCGAGTTTTTATTGAACTATACTAAGGGAATCAAGGGCCCCGGAGGAAGTGATGTTGATTTCGACAAGATAGAACTAGGCATGAACCATGGGATGAGGGTTGGTGCTGCCGGAAGGCTCGAGTTTGAATTAAGCGGAGGAGGATTTATAAACAGTAAGAGCATGTACTTTATGGATTATAAACATTTTGATGGCAACAGGACCATATTAAGTAGTTTAAAGCCAGCCGGTTCATTCAGGTTGCTCGACTATTATACATACAGCACTGGTGAAAAGTATTTTTCGGCTCATACCCATTACCAGTTTCGCAAGCTCCTGCTTACGCGGATTCCGGAAGTAAGGTATACGGGCATAAAAGAAAACGTATTCTTTAACTATTTGAAAACAAACAACTCTCCTCATTATTACGAAGCGGGATACTCCCTCGATAATGTATTCAGGATATTCCGGGTCGAAGCAGCAGTATCCTTTCTCGATCAGCGTTTTCATGAAACGGGGATCAGAGTTGGTATTGCTACCGTCTTTAGAATCTCAGGAGGTGACTAATAAAGCTACTGAGGAGTAAGTGTCCACGCCTGAGCTCTTTCAGAGAACAGTTTTCTGAGAGAGGGCCAGGTGGTTCTGAAATACTCCGACGATCTGTATGTTTCCAGATCTTCTTCAGAGCGCCAGTAACTGAGTGTGAAATAGAGGTCAGGGTTTTTGCTATCCCGCAGCAGGTCGAGTTTTACACAACCTTCAAACTGATGGATAATAACACGCTGGGTCTCGTAAAAGATGTGAAGAAACTCCTCACTTTTTTCCGGCTGAAAAGCCATTTTAACTACTCGTGTGATCATGAATGAAATTCTACTCTAACGATGTCTCCTAGGTGCAAGCCCAGTAAGCCGCTTGCATTGCCTTTATTAATAGCTATTTCCAGGTGATTACTAATACCAAACAGGCAGAGTTTTTCGCCTTCGGGCACCTCATTGTAGTGCCAGCTCAGGTGCGATAAGGTCTCATTCCTCTTGAAATTAAGAGTAAACGGCCGGTTTCTCTGGACCTGACTGAACAGGTCTTTCGAAATATTGGTAATTACATTCTGAAAAGAATCAATGTATATAACACTTCCCTTAATAATATCTTTTTCTATAACGGGCTGGAGGTTTACTTTTTCTTCCAGCTCTGCAATCGGAATGCCTATTTCTCTGGTACTTCCGCCTGCCGCGAGGTGACATGATGCTTTTGCAAAGATATCCGTTAATGGAAAATGAAGGAATTTAAGGTCTTGCATGATGTTCAGTTCCACAATTTCGCTTGGTCTTTCTTCAAACATCAGTGAGAAAATGCCATTGTCAGAGCCTACAAAGTAGTGGCCCCTGTACTTTACCGCGAGGTACCGGGTATTCTCATTATAAACCGAATTTATGCCAATGAGGTGAACCGTTCCCTTAGGGAAATAATGAAAAGCATTTTTTAAAACGAAAGCGGCCTGGGGAATGTTAAATGCAGAAATATTATGAGTAATATCAACGATATTCACCTCCGGCATGATGGTCAGGATGCTTCCTTTAAGAGCAGCCTGGTAAAAATCTTTGTAACCGAGATCGGTCGTTAAAGTAATTACAGCCATTAAAATGTGAATATTTATTGTTAAACTTGTGATACGATTGTAACCTGCAAATATTGAATTTTAATTGCAAATAAATCAGGAAACTTAAAAAAAGGATAACTTGAACGAATTAAAGATTGATCTTGAGAGCATTAACCCAGTAGCACTTTGGGGACCCAACAACGAATACTTCGAACTTATCAAAAGACAATTCCCTAAAATTAAAATAGTTGCGCGTGGAACAGAGGTAAAGGTGCTTGGTGACGAAACAGAACTTGGTTTGTTTAAGCAGCGCTTTGATAAAATCATCGACCATATTGAAAAGTTTCACAGTCTTAACAGCAATGAGCTGGAGGCCTTACTGGGCGCCAGGATCACAGCCCCGGCAGAGAAGACCGAAGAAGCGACCGACAAGCCAACACTTGCCGGGGGCGAGCCAATCGTATTCGGCCCCAACGGGATTGTGGTAAAAGCGCGTACGCCAAATCAGCGTCGCATGGTTGACAGTATCAACAGAAGTGATATCTTGTTTGCCATCGGTCCCGCCGGTACGGGTAAGACGTATACGGCAGTGGCGCTAGGGGTAAGAGCGCTCAAGAATAAGGAGATTAAGCGGATCATTTTAACGCGCCCGGCTGTAGAGGCAGGCGAGAACCTGGGTTTTCTTCCGGGAGATATGAAGGAGAAGATCGATCCGTACTTGCGGCCTTTATACGATGCCCTGGATGATATGATCCCGCCCGAAAAGTTAAAGGTATACCTCGAAAACCGGACCATCGAGATTGCGCCCCTGGCCTTCATGCGCGGCAGAACTCTGGACAACTGTTTTGTTATTCTGGATGAGGCTCAGAACTCTACAGACATGCAGTTGAAGATGTTCTTAACCAGAATGGGGCCCTCGGCTAAATTCATAGTAACAGGCGACGTCACTCAGGTGGATTTGCCTAAGAAACAGCAGTCGGGTTTATATACCGCTTTAAGGATATTAGCAGACATAAAAGGGATCGATATAATTTACCTGGGCGGCGAAGATGTGGTAAGGCATAAACTCGTTAAACGTATACTCGAAGCGTACGGCGATATTCAGGCGAGCTGAGTAATAGTATCAAGTACTTAGTATCAAGTATCAGGACTCAAATATTAGGTGCAGGTGCGAAGTATCACATCCTCAATGGCTGTCGGTTTATTTAGTTCGCTTACAATGCCATTACAGTTTTTTGATTCCTGCGTCGTGACTCTTATGTCTTGATACTTGATACTTGTGTCTCGATTCTTCTGTCTTGATACCCGATACTTGTATCTTGATACTTTTATTGATAATTTTGGTCCTTTAATCAATCATTTATTTCAGGCATGAACGCACTTAAGGAAACACATTTTAAATTTCCGAGACAGACTAGTTTTTATAAGGGTAAAGTCCGCGATGTTTATACTATCGCAGATGAATATCTTGTAATGGTAGTAAGCGACAGGATATCAGCATTTGATGTGGTTTTGCCTGAGGCGATCCCATATAAAGGACAAGTACTTAATCAGATAGCTGCGAAATTTCTGCATGCCACAGAGGATATTGTTCCTAACTGGGTGATTGATGTGCCGGATCCGAGTGTTACCATCGGAAAGATTTGTGCGCCCTTTAAAGTTGAGATGGTAATCAGAGGCTATCTTGCAGGTCACGC
>DALYUO010000229.1:4933-7910 GCA_031981225.1 Pararcticibacter sp. | reverse complement strand
GCAGGTTACCGGAAAGAAGCTGGTCTTCCGGCCAAGGCCGGTATTTTTCCTAACTGGGAGGGCCTCGACGGGCATGTCGCAGGCCATTATTTGTCGGCTCTGGCAATGAGTAACGCCTCTGCTAAAAATGCAGAATGTGCCAGACGGATCGCCTATATCATATCCGAATTAAAGGCTTGTCAGGAAGCAAATACCAGGCGCTTCCCCGACTGGGCTGCCGGGTATGCCGGAGCTGTTCCGGGAGGCGCAGAGCTATGGCCGAAAATTAAGTCGGGTGACGTAAGTGTCATATGGAAATACTGGGTGCCATGGTACAATGTACACAAAATGTACGCCGGATTAAGGGATGCATGGCTGTATACAGGGAGCGAAGATGCAAAGAAAGTATTTTTGGGTTTTTGTGACTGGGCTGTCAATATCACAGCAGCCTTATCTGATCAAAAAATGGAGGAAATGCTGGGCAGTGAACAGGGAGGTATGAATGAGGTTCTCGCAGACGCATATCAGATGACAGGTGATAAAAAGTACCTGGCAGCAGCTAAACGGTTTTCTCATAAAATGCTTCTTGATGCCATGGCCGCTTCCAATGACAATCTGGATAACAAGCATGCCAATACACAAGTGCCTAAGGCGGTCGGTTTCCAAAGGATTGCCGAGGTTTCGCACGATGTGAGGTATGGAAAAGCAGGAAGTTTTTTCTGGGAGACGGTGACATCCAACCGTACACTCGCTTTTGGCGGCAACAGCAGGAGGGAGTTCTTTCCTTCCGCTGCCGCTTGCACTGAATTTATTAAAGACGTGGAAGGCCCCGAAACATGTAATACCTATAACATGATGAAGCTCACGGAAGACCTCTTCAGGATGAACCCTGCTGCCAGGTATGCCGACTTCTATGAGAAGGCTCTGTATAATCATATTTTGTCGTCGCAGCACCCCGCGCATGGAGGTTATGTTTATTTTACTCCCGCACGTCCGCAGCATTACCGGGTCTATTCTGCGCCTAATCAAGCTATGTGGTGTTGTGTAGGCAGCGGCATGGAAAATCATAGTAAATATGCTCAGTTCATTTATACAAAAGCTAAAGATTCATTGTATGTAAACCTTTTTATCCCGTCAGAATTGAACTGGGAGGAAAAAAAGGTAAGCATCAGGCAGGAAACACAATTCCCGGCAACAGAGCAAACCAGGCTGACAATCACGAAAGGAGGAACGCGGTTTAAGATGATGATCCGGTATCCCGAATGGGTAAAAGAAGGAGAGCTGAGCATCAGGGTAAATGGCAGTCGTATCCCGGTAGAAGAACTTCCTTCTTCCTACATCTGTATAAACCGTTTATGGAAGAAAGGGGATGTTGTGGAAGTTGATTTACCGATGCACAATACAGTCGTTCCGCTGATTAATGTTCCCCGTTATTTAGCGTTTATGCATGGGCCTGTTCTCCTTGCTGCTAAAACAGGCACGGAAGATTTAAACGGCCTTGTGGCCGGAGACTCCCGCTGGGGACACATTGCGAGCGGAAAGAAACTCCCGCTCGACGGGGCACCTATTCTTATCGAAGATAATATAGCTTCGCTTGCCGGAAAAATGCGCCCGGTGCCAGGCAAACCGCTAAAGTTTACGTTCGCAAATGTAAGAATGGAGAACGCTGCAGATGTCGTTTTAGAACCGTTCTACCAGATTCACGATAGTCGCTACGAAATGTACTGGATGACCTTGTCTGCCCGGGGCTACCGGTCGTATATCGATTCGTTATCGGCGCTCGAAAAACAGAACCAGGAGATGGAGAAACGCACTATAGATTTTGTTGCCCCGGGTGAACAGCAACCCGAAGCAGATCATGCCATGGAAAGAGAAAACTCCACTTCAGGTACTACGATGGATGCTTTTTGGCGCGATGCAAAGAATAACGGATATTTTTCGTATAGCTTAAATACCAACAATGAGAAATCATTAAGCCTTTTGGTGCGCTATGAATTAATGGATGCAGCGAACAGGAAGTTTGATATTTTTATAGATGATGCGAAGCTTGCTACTGATGATCCTATTCAAAAACGGGACGAGGGAGACTTTCAGAATGTTCGATATGCCATTCCCGATTCATTAGTAGCAGGTAAGAAATACATTCGTATCAAATTCAAGGCTAATTCCGATAGTTCTACCCGGCGGGTGTTTTACCTCCGTTTGCTCAGGCGTTGAAATAACGGCGACCTAATTGTTTCATCGCTTTAGGGTCACTCTGTTATATTATGCTGTCGGGATTCAATTTACTGTATCTTTCTCTTGCAGGTTAAATACTGTTCCTGCAGGGTCTTGAATCCAATGCATGTTTTTCGGAAGTTCTTCAATTTCATCGCAGGTCCCCACGCCGTTCGATTGTAAGTAGTTGGCAGCTTCTTCCATGTTCGGAACGGTTAGCTGTAACCATGTTTCTGAATGCGTATAGTTGTCTACGCAATCAAGCCATATGATATTGTTGCCGAATTTAACTTCGTGTGTTCTGGAGACGGTTGGGTTGTCTATAGGCTTTTCTTCGACTTGCAACTTCAAAATATCTCTGTAAAACGCAACAGTCTTTTCGTACTTGCTTTTCGGAATCTTTATCGCGATGTTAATTCCTGCTTCAAATTTTGTTTCCATAGTTTTGCCTTTTTGTTCTTTCTTTCATGGCAACGACCACTTACTATATAAATGTGTAGCCTTTGTATTAACGAACAGTTTGTCTTTGAATTTTATGGGTTTAACATGAAAGTATTTCCATTGTACTTAAACCTATTGTGACCGTTGCCGAACCTTCGATGGTAGAGAAAGCAGCTGAACTACACATAGACGCGAACCGCCTTTGCTTCATCGCAAATTCCCTCAATTTCAAGGTGGAGCATCGACCGGAGTGCAAAGTTCAGCAACCGTGATTTAAGGCGTATAGATAAAATATCCTAACGCTTCCGGCTTTGTAATTCTTTTTCCATCTCCCTCTCCA
>DALYUO010000229.1:0-4923 GCA_031981225.1 Pararcticibacter sp. | reverse complement strand
GAAGATTGCAACCGTTAAAAGCGGTGGAAAGAACGTAAAAAAAGTGAACCCGTTTTTTACAGCACTATAGACCACAATTCCAATAGTAAATCCTATGAGTGTGTCGTTGATAATTTTATTAGCTTTTATTTTCTTTATTTTTTCTGCCAGTGCAGTATCACTTAATTCAGATAGATCTTCAAGTTTCATTCTTTCTATTGCTTTGATGGATTAAAAATACACTGTTGTCTCAAAAACTCAAGCACAGTTATATAAAAAGATACTAATTGACCCTCATATTTGCCGCAATTCACCCTCACTTCATGTTATATCATTACCTATTTTTGAAGTAACACAACTCGTTAGAGAAATTACGGGAAAGGTATTGTCAATTGCATTTGACAATAGAAATGTTGAATAGCACGAGCCCAAATATTTAAAGTTAAATTATGAAAACAATCAATCCCTGGATCAACTTCAATGGCAACGCCGAAGAAGCATTCACCTTTTATAAATCAGTTTTTGGCGGAGAGTTCACAAAGATCATTCGCTTCAAGGATCTCTCGGGCCCTGAGTTTCAGGTTGCAGAAAACGAAGCAAATAAAATGATGTACATTGGTTTACCTATCGGCAAGCACAACATATTAATAGCCAATGATGTTCCGGAAGTAATGGGACGAGTAAACGAAAACGAAAACAGGTCTAAAATATATGTGAGTGTCGAAAGCAGGGAAGAAGCCGACAAAATATTTAACGGATTATCAGCAGGAGGAGAGGTTGAAGGACCCGTGGGGGACAGTCCCTGGGGTACCTACGCAGGAATGTTTAGAGACAAATATGGTATTGAATGGATTGTGGAATTTGACCCG
This sequence comes from Pararcticibacter sp., assembly GCA_031981225.1. Classification (GTDB taxonomy): domain Bacteria; phylum Bacteroidota; class Bacteroidia; order Sphingobacteriales; family Sphingobacteriaceae; genus Arcticibacter. The sequence continues at coordinate 4,075 of DALYUO010000229.1, read as the reverse complement.
AACGTATGATTGCCGGCCATGGAACTATTGAACCCGTTAACCACACGATAAGTGTAATATGAGCGCAGTGCAAGTTATCAGAGAGACTCTTAGAGCAAGAACACGGAGCGTTCACTTCTTTATAGTATTCATAACAGCATTAACAACTTGTTCGCTATTATATATCTTTGGTATTCCCGTGCTATACTGGATGGCTTTCGGAGAAGGAGAATTCTCACGACAAATAGAAAGCTTGCCTGTAAATATTTTTATTGGAAACTGGGGTGCATTGATGGTGGTTTTATTGGCCTGCGGAACAGGAATGTACTGGCAGCTAAAAAAGAACTTATACAGGCAGGCCAAATCGTTCTTACTCGCAGGAATAATACTTACTGTAATGTATTTGTTTCGGGATCAGATCGTCTATTAACAAAAGCATCAGATAGTTGAAGATACAGCTTCAGAATCCTCCAGCTCTTTTTCCTCAGCTTTTTGAACGCGCCTTTTTAGGCCGGGATAAAGCAAAATCCCGATTAAGGCCCCACTAAGTAAGCCACCTATATGGGCGGCATTATCAATTCCTCCGGCCATTCCCATAATCAGATTCAAGCCCACGTATATAGCGGTATTAAGAAGCATTGCCTTACGAAAGTCTTTAGGGAAGAGGTTTGTCAGTAGTAGCGTCAGAAATATACCATACAGGCCGAAAATAGCGCCCGAAGCCCCAACACTAACAATAGCCTCATACCCCCAGATGCTCGAAAAGCTGCTAACAAGCCCGGCAAGCAGATAGAATAACAGGAACCTCACACGTCCCAGCATCGGTTCCAGAAACACTCCAGCAAACAATAAGCCGTACATATTAAAGAGCAGGTGCATAACACCGCCGTGTAAAAATAAACACGTAAACAATCGCCACCATTCTCCCTCTTCCACCTTTGGACGGAAGTTCGCACCAGCATTTAGCAGATCTCTTCCCTGGAATGAAATTAAGCTTTCGAACTTAAAGATCATCACTAAGAAAACAACAACATTTAGAATAACAATGAACCACGTGCCATAAAGCAGCGATTGATTCCGAATATATGCAATTAACTTTTCCGGTGTTAGTCGTTTCGCCGGTGCCGGCTTGTTGTATAAGCGCAACTTTACGGTATTCAGTTTCGGAAAGAGAAGCATTAGTGCAAATATGGCACATGCAATAAGAAAAGATTTAAAAATCCAGGCCAGTTTGCCGCCGCCCCGGGCATTAAACGTTTCGTAAACAGGAACAAGGAGATGAGGGTCGTCAGCATTCTCGTTTGTCGAATTTCTTACTGCCTCCAGATAGTTCCTTCTGTCGGAGCCTTGAGGCAGCCGCTTAAGATAGTGGAAGCCTGTAAGGTCAGATCTTTCGAACTCACGTTCAGAATCCCGGATAAACTCATTATATAATCTCTCTTTTTTGTCTTCGCTTAATCGGCTGCTAATCTGTTTGTTATATCGGATGCAAAGCCATGAATGATATCTGTTGATAAAGGAACTTTTACCCGTTTTCATAGTAATTAGTATCGCTCCGTCCCGGGCACTTTCTCCATACACTGCGAGCGCAGATGCACCTTTCAGTATCATTATCCTTTCAACGTTTTCAGGGTTGAGAAAAGCTATACTATCTATATTGACAATCTTACCATCTATAACAACCAACGGTACGCCAGCTCCAACTTTCAATTGCTTAAGCGAGTCGGGAAGGCTAGTCTTCTTTTTCAGAATAGGACAGGCCACAAAGATCGTGAAATTAAGATGCTCGTTGTGCTTGCCGCTCAACTCAGAGTAATGTTTGATACCGGGATTTGTCTTGTCGATATAGTATTCCTTCAGAGTATAGAATTTGGCCGAAGGAGCGTTTGCGATTTGCCCGACAGAAGTCAAGGCACTTAGTGTGCCTGTAGTGTCTTCAATATATTCCTGGGCAATTAAAGTGGGTGCGCACATTGCAGCCCAGGCTACTAAGTAATACAACGTGTCTAAGTCTTTCCCCTTCTTTCTTTTCAGACTAAGCAGGTTTATTCTGGGGCGCAGCCAAATTAAAATGGGTATCCAGGGCAAAAATAACGGCAGCCATAAGGTAACAAGATCGATATTCCAATTTAGTAGTCCTGTTTGATAAAAGAAATAGTTAAAAAGACTATAGAGGCTGATAAAACCTATAGAAATAATTAAAAGGGGAAGGAAGATAAGTCTGAATTTTACTTTTAAATTCTCTTCTTGAAGCATTTCGGTTTTGGATCAAAGCGGATAGCGACCCATTCAGATAAAGTTATCGATTCTTAAATGGGCTACCCTTTTTTAAAGGAAGCAATTTAAATATAAGTTTCAGATTTTTAACCTTGCATCACCAAAATTTGTATGCCATATACCATCATCTGCCCCGATCTTTATGTTGACGCATATTTTCAGGATGCTAAAAGTGCCACAAAAAGCCCTTGAGTCATCCAATATTCACTGAAGCTTTTCTACCTTGGAAATCATTCCGGAAAGCGTAACCTGACTATCATGATTAAGAGTAGCAGGGTAGAGGCCCTTCCAGGCTGGAAAGAACAACGCCAATGTTTCAAAGGCCTGGTAACACGATACAAAGGTAAACCAGCTATAATAATAACACAAGGTGGTCAGATCAGCGTCCTTATTGAAATATAACTTAGAGTTTAGTTATTCATTTTCGGATAAGCTTCAGTTTCATACCAGGCTTTTGACGGGCGGTCGGCCGGGAAGCCGTGCCGGGCACGGTAGTCCTTGCGCTCTGCCGTGAAATCCCACCAGCGTTTGCCGGTATCGCCATGCTCGATGAAATGCACCAGCAGGCGGTAGGAATCTTCCACACAGAGATCGGCCCAAACGCCCGCATGGCGCTCGAAAGCGTCGAAGAGTTCGACGGCCGTCCTGCCCCGCAACTGTTCCAGCGAATAATAGCCCTGGGCGATCAGTTCTTCCGCGAAGTTGATCCCCAGCGAAGGAATGCGCTGAAATTCCGCCAGCGCCAGTAGCTCACGGGTCCGTTCGGGAGAAGCCTTCAGGGCGGCAGCCACCTCATCCGGGGCCATCTCCTGCATCTGTTTCTGCGTAAGCCCTTGGGCCTTCAGCACCTGTTTCTCTGCCGCTGTAAGTTTATAATCAACCGTCTTTTTCATGATCTGTAGGTTCTGAAAACAAAGTTGTGAAAAAAACTGCCTTAAATGAGTTAGACAGGCAATTTTACCAGCTATACAGCAAAGAAAACCTCACTGCGATTCTAATTCACTTCATAAGAACCCATAAAAAACATTTCAGCGATTGCCCCGACGATTCCTGCTGAAAGTCTCCCCCAAAACCAATACCTTTGAATCTACACGACCTTATAAATGGAGGAAGGACTCTACGAACAACTCATCACAAAACTGCTCGCCAATAAGTTGGAAACGCAGCTGCCGGAGCAGTATTATATCAAAAGCAGCATACTCGATAAGGAAGAAGCCGCCCGGTATTTAAGCACATATCTGGCGGAAACCATCAAATTTGCATTATCAGAGTATAAAGACGAAAGCAGCCTTGGCAAGCAGATCGAGCTCAGCAACAAAATCATACAGCTGCTGATGCAGGAACTACCCAGGCTGGACCTGAACGAGAACCTCATCGAGAGCCAGGGAAAACTGCTTGAAGCCATCTTCAGGAAAGAGAACTTTCCCTATTCCAACATCGAAGAGAGGATCAGGCAGATAACACCCTATACCAGGCTGAGCCAAAGCGAGCTATTCACCGGGAACAACATTGGGCTGCCACTCGAGGCAGAACTACGCAAGGAAATCCTCTCGGCCAACGAGATCTGCTGGCTGGTATCCTTCATCCGCTTTACAGGCATCAGAGTCTTTGCCAAAGAGCTCGAAGAGTTCACCCAAAGCGGACGCCGCCTGCGCGTAATCACAAGCTCTTATATGGGAGTTACCGAAACCAAAGCAGTGGAGTATCTGGCATCACTTCCCAATACAGAAATAAAGGTTTCTTACAACTCGCAGCACGAGCGGCTTCATGCCAAGGCCTACCTCTTTAAACGAAACACCGGGTTCCATACCGCCTATAT
>DALYUO010000228.1:0-7983 GCA_031981225.1 Pararcticibacter sp. | reverse complement strand
GCCCCATGTATCGCACAATTTACCAATAACCAGGCGGGCTATAATCGTAGCAGTCACCGATGCGATAATGATATTACCAACCTGCGATTTACTTAATCCAAGCTCCTCGCGTATAGTAGGCATTAGCGGTGCCAGACCAAACCAGCCGAAAAAACAGACGAAGAACATTAGCCAGGTAATGTGAAAGGTTCGCATCTGAACACCTTGAACAGAAAAGAGATTGATTTTTGAGAGCTGATTTTTCATTTCAATTATTATTCGTAACCAAAGAGAGATATTTACACCGTTTTCTTATCAAGATTTTGAAAAAAATCAAACTAATGACAATTTCCAATCAACAAACACAATAAATTATCATATAAAATCATTAGATAAATACAGTTTCAGTATTTCAACCACATATCAATCATCAAAACAGATAAAAATTAAATCATTCATAACAATTATAGTTATTTAATTATAAAAATCATACAAAAAGACAATTTATCAGAATTATATTCACATTTTATATGATATTTACAATAAAAACAAAAATAAATAAGAAAAACACAGCGAAAATACACCACAATAAACATCAAATTATCAAATCCAATCAATTCAACAAATAAATGAAGCTACGTATCAAAGGAAACTCCCTGCGTTACAGACTTACCAGGTCGGAAGTCGAACGCTTTTGCAGTTCTGGCTATTTCGAGGAAAGTATTTATTTCGGAAGCACCTCATTAACGTATGCCCTTGAACAAAACTCCGCAGAGAAGTTATCTGCGTCATTTGACAACAATAAAATAACACTCTTTATGCCCGCCGTGATGGCTAATGAATGGGCCAATACAGCGCGGGTGGGTTTTGAAAACAACGAGGGGGAAATTTACCTCCTGGTGGAGAAAGATTTCGTCTGCCTGGATACTGTTAATGAAGATCAAAGCGACAACTACCCCAATCCTTTACTCAGTAAATAATAAACGACATAGAGGAAGAGCAAATTCATAATTGCACCTATGGAAGCATACGCAGGTTAATTCTACAGAGGAAGAGTACCGACAAAACCCTAATGAGTGCCTGACCAGTTCCTGACCAAAGCCGCATAATATCAGCATCATGTCAGCATCTCGTCAGCATCATGTCAGACTAAAGTCTGACGAGACTCTGACATGATGCTGACGAGATGCTGATGAGATACTGACGAGATCAGGCTTTGGTCAGGCGTTTTTCAGGCATTCGTAAGGGACTGGAGTGCGAAGTATCAGGCAATGGCGTCACTTTCAGCCGTGGACATACAACACTAACTGCATTTCCGGCATAAGGATTATACAAAACATTACTATGTACAAATACGGTAGGGTTATATGGAAAATACAATATTCAGGGAATCCCCGATGTCGCTTAAGCCTTTAGCAAGGCATACAAATTATTCCATACCTCTTCGATCTCCTTTATCACATCAGTGATCTGGCCGGTCATCATCCAGCGAAGAACAGCTCCGTCGCTGGAACTTATGAAAAGACGGGCGAGTTGCTTATCAGAAATATCACTTTTTATTTCCGAGGCGGTCCTGGCAGTTTTGATAATGCTGATCCAGGCTTTCATCTCCTCCTGATGATAGGCATGAACCTTATCCTTAAAATCAGGGATAATACGTAAAGCTTCGAAGATGAGAAGATAGTGGTTACCTTTATCTGCGCCTTCAGGCGCTACAAAAGACAATTCGGCCTGATTCTTTTTAATAACCTTGAAGTAATCATTAATGAACCGGCGAAGGCTAACCCGCGACAACTTACTAAAATCAACAGATGCAAAGGTTGATATGTAACAGTCTATGATCGCCTCGAAAATATGTTCTTTGCTTTGAAAATAATGGTAAAAGGCACCTTTGGAAAAACCTGTCTTTTCCATCAGCTCTTTAAAGGTAACTGCCTTGTAACTCTTCTGAAGGAAAAGCTGGTAAGCTGTTTTTAGAATATACTGCCTTGAATCTTCCATCGACCAACAGGTGGTTAACAAATATAAAGATTATTTACCGCAGCAAAAAACCATCCTCTGTTGCCTTTAGATGACAAACTGAGGATGGTTAGAACTCTCCTTTAGATTTAAGAGGGCACTATTTCTTAAACAATTTCTTTACTCTTTTAGAGTTTGAATCGGCTACAAGGTACATACATGGAACCAGAACCAGGGTTAGAAAAGTAGCAAAACTCAACCCGAAGATGATAGTCCACGACAAGGGTCCCCAGAATGCGACGTTGTCTCCGCCAAAATAAAGGTGCGGATTAAACTCCGTAAACAAGGTAACAAAATCGAGGTTCAATCCTACAGCCAATGGAATTAGACCAAGCATGGTAGCGGTAGCCGTAAGCAATACCGGCGTCATCCGGGTGCGACCCGCTTCCATTACCGCCTCCCTAACTTCCATCCCCTGCTCTATCATCAGGTCGGTAAACTCGACGAGCAAAATACCATTCCTGACCACTATCCCCGCTAGCGCAACAATACCAAGCCCTGTCATAACGATCGACAGCTGCATTCCAAAAATGGTGATCCCTAGTAATACGCCGATAATACTGAATAAGATTTCACTTAATATAACCACCGGCTTACTTATAGAGTTGAACTGCAGTACGAGAATAACAAGAATAATGAACAATGCGCTCACCATTGCAGTCATTAAAAAGGCTGCCGTTTCCATCTGTTCTTCCTGCTCACCGGCCATCTTTATTTCGACACCCGCAGGCGCTTTGAACTGGTTAATTTCACGTTGAATATCAGCAACCACCTCATTAGCATTGTATTCAGACAGAACGTTTGACGAGAGAATAATGATTCTTTTTTGCTGCTTCCGTTTAATACCGCCATAGGTATTGATATAATCTATATTAGCGAAGGAGGATATAGGAACTTGACGGATAGTACCGTTCATGGCCATGTCACGGTAAGTAAGCTTCATATTGCGCAGCGCTTCCAGGTTGTTCCGTTGATCTTCTCTTACACGCACATTGATTTCGTAATCTTCATTTACGTCGCGATACTTCGAAACTTCTTTTCCGTAGAGAGCCGTGCGCAATGCCATGCCTATCTGCCCGGTAGAGATTCCTTCCCGATTTGCACGTTCCCTGTCTATATCAAAAACAATCTCCGGTTTATTAGCCTGGAAATCTGATTTAAGCTCCTCAACCCCTGCAATCTGTTTCGCATCTAAATATTTCTTCAATCTGTCAGAAGTCACGGCAATCGAATCAAGATCGTCTCCGGTAATCTCTATACTGATTGGTTTTGCGGTTGGAGGCCCCCCCTGCTCTTGCGCTACGGTGATCTGGGCACCAGGTATTCCCTTTACAGCTTCACGAATTTTTCCGAGGTAGGTGTCGGTTCGTTCTCCAGTTCGTTTGCCGTATGCTACGAAAGCTACGGTAACCTTACCTTTATTGGTATACTCACCCTGATCTTCACCCTGAGGATCAGTAACGCCAACAGTTACATTAGAGATTATAGAAGACACATCGGGGTTGTTTCTGCCAACAACCTTTTCTACTCTTTGTTCTACTTTTTCTACAACTTTATTAGTATACGCCTGATCTGTGCCCACCGGCAATTCAATATACACATAAACAAAGTTGGGGTCGGCTTCCGGGAAGAACACTATTTTTGGCGGCACAACAACAATCAGGATCATCGTGAGAAAGAAAAGCCCTACTGTACTCCAGATCATCGTCCGCGGACGTTTAAGCGCCCATGTCAAAAGATTATTATACTTATTTACCAGTTTCGGCCATACTTTGGTTTGAAAGTTCTCAATCGCCCCCGTCAGAACAAAGTGGTTTAAAAGGTATAGCAATGCCAGCAATACGATAAAGTTCCCGAGACCAAAATTAACCAGATAGCCCAATACCGCCATCACAGCAAAAACGATCAGGGTCTTTCTAACAGTTGGATCAAAAGATGGCTTGTGGTCGGGATTGCGATCATGCGGCTTCATGAAATCAACCGCAAACACTGGGTTTATAATATACGCCACCACTAAAGATGCAGTCAGAGTAACGATAAGTGTTACCGGGAGAAAATACATGAATTCGCCAATGATACCCGGCCAGAACAGCAGCGGGAAAAATGGCGCGAGAGTTGTTAAAGTACCCGACAACACCGGCATGAAAACCTCCCCGGTAGCAGTCTTCGCCGCCTGGATAATCGGCACCTTGCCGTTATCAAAGATCCGGTGTGTATTCTCTACTACCACAATGGCATCGTCGACCACTATTCCGAGTCCGAGCAGGAACGAGAACAGCACCATCATATTCATGGTAAAATTGAAATCGAAAACTCCTCCCAGCACAGGCATGGAGAGGAAAGCGATGAACATAGAAAGCGGTACCGACAAGGCAACAAACAGCGCATTGGTAACTCCCATGAAGAACATCAGAATAAGCGTTACCAGGATAAACCCAATGATAATGGTATTGATCAGATCGTGTAATGTCACCCTGGTCTGATCTGACTGATCACCGGTAATTGTAACGTCGAGTTTGGAAGGAAGCACTGTTCCTTTCATCTCCGCGAGCATTGCGTTGATCTTATCCGATGCTTCGATCAGATTCTCGCCGCTTCTTTTACGAACGTTTAGGGTGATTACATTTTTGCCATACAAACGTGCGTAGCTATTCTGCTCCTTGAACGAATCTTTCACTTCAGCGATGTCCTTCAGATAGACCGAACCGCCTGTCTGCGATTTGACAATCATATTGCCCAGTTCTTCCGCATTGGCGAATTCTTTTTTAATGTTCAGCGTTCTTTGCATGCCGTCCATCTTCACAGCCCCCCCGGATATGGTGAGGTTTTCTGCCGCTACCGCATTCCCGATATCATCAAACGAGATCTGAGCAACTTCCATCTTACGAAGGTCTACATTGATCTGAATCTCCGGCTCGAGAGCACCCACGATGTCCACTCCTGCAATTTCCTTTAGTCCCTCCACCCTGTCTTCTATGTCATCTGCATACTCCTTCAGCTTTTTCAGGTCATAATCTCCCGATATATTGATGTACATAATAGGGAGATCCGAAAGGTTGATATCCATAACCTCCGGCTCATCAGGTAAATCAGACGGAAGATCGACTTTGGCCTTATCCACCGCATCCTTAACACGTTGCTTGGCATCCTTGATGTCTACCCCTGTGTTAAATTCAGCGATGATAAAGGAAAAGTCCTGAAAGGAATTAGAAGTAATTTTCTTCAATCCCAGGGTTCCCCTGATCTCCTTTTCAAGCTGTTTGGTGATCAGGTTTTCCATGTTCGCAGGTGAGGTACCCGGATATACCGTCTGCACAAATATTTTGGGAATAATTACTTCAGGGAAGTTCTCCTTGGGGAGACTATTATATGAAAAGTATCCTGCCAGGATCAGAATACAGGTAAACACATATATCGCCGTCCTGTTATCTATAGCCCAGCTGGAAGGGCGAAATTCTTTATTAACGTCTTTCATTGTTTTAAGATTATCATCAATCTTTATTATATTTTCACAGGGTCTCCGTCATTCAGCTCCTGAAAGCCTGTGACAATCACCTTATCACCAGACTTTAAGCCGCTGAGTACTTCTGCTTTCCCGTCGGAGATTTTTCCTGTTTTCACATCCGTCTTCCGGGCTTTTCCATTTACAGCGATATATACGTATTCACTGGTTTCGGACTTTTGAATAGCATTGATGGGCACTGTTATGGCCTTATTATTTTTGTAGTCGATTATTTTAAGTACTGCAAGCATGTTTGGCCTGTACCTTTTGCTTGAAGGAAGCTTCACTTCGACATTGAAACCTCTGGATACCGGGTCGATCACTTTGGCAGCAAAAGAGATTTTGGCATTAAGGGTTTCGGGCACGTCGGGTAAGGTTACTTCCACATCGTCACCCTGGTTTACGCGTGATGCATAATTCTCTGATACCAGAGCTTTTACTTTCAAGCGACTGGCGTTAACGACCCTGATACCAGTGGGGACACCGGGAGATACCGATTGTCCCAACTTCAGCTCCATGGCGTCGACAGTACCGGCCACCGGACTCTTAATCTTATTCATAGCGGCCTGTGATTTTAATGCAGCAAGCTGTTTCTGAAGTCCTTCCTTCTTACTTTTCTCTGTAAGATACTGGATCTCTGTTCCAATCTTTTGATCCCAAAGATTTTTCTGACGGGTGAAAACGGTGTTTTGCAAATCTAGCTGGGTTTGCAACTGGGCGATGTTTTGACGCAGCACTTTATCGTCGAGCTGTGCAAGCACTTGTCCCCGACCGACGTTTTGCCCAACCTTGACATAAATGGCAACTACCGACCCTGCAGATTCAGGGGTGATCTCCACATTATCCTCCGCATCTACTTTTCCCTGCACCTCTACAAAATTCCTGAAAAGCCCTTCATTCACCTCTGCAACTGTAACTTCTTTAGCTTCCACCTGACTTGAGTTTTTCCCAAATTCGGCTCCTTTTTGAGCTTCTCGAGCTCTGCTTTTTTATCTTTAGGTTTTTCTGATCCGCAGGAGGCCAGAAAAAGAATAAGTGCTATGCTATATACTACTTTCATGTGTTTAAGTATTGAGTGTTAATAGTTAATGTTTCCCAAAGCTTTATCCAGATCCACCTTATTGATGAGCAGGTTGTATAAAGCAGTGATGTAATTATTCTGTGCCTCTCTCAGCGAGGTTTCTGCAGTGGTAACTTCCAGGCTGGATCCCACACCCTGTTCGTACTTAATGCGTGTAACCCGGAGAATCTCCTCGGCAAGCCTTAGATTTCTCTCCTGGTTCTCAACAGAGCGTTGACTGTTCATGTATAGCTTCTGAGAGGTTGAAATCTCATTCGTTATTCCGTTCTTCAGATCCAGCATGGAATTCTCGGTTTTTCTGACAGATAACTTCGCGTTCCGCACATCATAAATCCGTTGTCCCCCGCTTATCAGGTTCCACGAAAGAGTAAATCCGATCACAGAGGTAGGGAAGCTCTGATCAAAATGGTTTGAGAAATCATCCGACTGGTAATTTTTCGAAGTGCTCGCGAAGCCTTTCAGCGTAGGCAGATATGCGCTTTTATACCTTTTTACATCCAGCAGGTTCAATTTCCTTTGTGTCTCCAGGAGTGCGTATTCGATCCTTCTTTTGTAAGCAGTGCTATCAGCAGGAACAATTGAAACAGCTTCCGACCGGACGGCATTTATCTGATCCGTTGGCACCAGCACTGCCCCAACCGGCATACCCATCTGGAATTTCAAAAGGTCGGTATTTATCGCCAGAGACCGGATGGCATTCTCCCGCTCGGTTTCCAGGTTGTTTTTCAACACCTGAAGACGATCTGCATCGATCTTCTCTACAAAACCATTTTTAAACATGGCCTCGGTTTCGTTAAACGATTTTGTCAGCTGCGTTAAATTTGCATCAATAAGCTTCAGCTGCTCTTTATTTACCAATACCGAATAGTAAGCTTTGGTTACAGCTACAACTGTTTCGATTTTAGTTCGTGTGCTGGCCCGCACCGACAGTTCTTTATACGTTTTTGAAGCCTGCAGGCCTACAAAAAAGGTTCCGTCGAAAATGAGCTGACTAAGCTCTATCCCGGCTGTTGAATTGTACTACGTACCAAACTTCACCGGTACGGGAGTCGGCGACGGAGGGCTTAAAAACTCTCCCGGCAATAAAGTGGTGGGCAGCTTGAGATAATCCTGAAAGTTATAGCTGGCAGAAACCTGCGGCAGGCCTGTTCCTACGGTTTTCTTCACGTCATTTCTTGCTATTTCTTCGTCAATCGTTGCGTTTAACACAACGGACTGATGTTTTACGGCATAATCGATAGCTTCCTTTAAGGAGAACTGGTAGTTCAGAGAATCAGGCACCTAGGCCAACAACGGCCCTCCTGCTGAAAAGAGAAGCGAGATTATGAAACAAATCCTGTTTTTCATAAATATATCACTAATGGAATTATTGGTTTTCATTTAATATTATCTTTTCTTTTAT
>DALYUO010000227.1:7163-7986 GCA_031981225.1 Pararcticibacter sp. | reverse complement strand
AGAAGTTATTTCACTCTTATCTGAAGCCTCTGCCCTCACCGGAACGAGAGATAAATGGCATACACCAAATTGGGAATCTGTCATAATTATATAAATACAAATATCAAAAAATTCGTAATTAAAACTTAACCATAGTATTAAGTGTTTTAACTATATAAAAAATATAGATATGAAAAGCCTAAATAAACTGCACAAGATATTGATAGCTGTAGAAGACAGCCGGTATTCTAATCAGGTGGCCAGTTATGGCTATGAACTTGCTAAAAAGCTGGATGCTGTGGTTGCCTTATTGCACGTCAATGATATCCCGGTTTCCACTCCGTATATTACAGATCCTATGCTCAATGAGGCACCTGTAGTTATGCCTGATGTGATCCAGGCGCAGGATGAATCAGGGAAAAAGCTTCTTGACCGTATTGCGGAAACTTTTGGAGATGGTATAACCACATACACATTTCATAAATTAGGCAATCCCAAAGAAGAGATCCTTCTTACTGCGGATGAATGGGAGGCCGACCTTGTAATCGTCGGCACGCATGGACGTACAGGATTTGATCACTTTATTTCGGGAAGCGTGGCCGAAAAGGTGGCCAGAAAAGCGAAATGCCCAGTCTTGATAATTCCTAATAATAAGGAAGAAGATGAATAAAGAGCAAAAAAAAGCGGAATGTATGTTCCGCTTTTTTTAAATGCTGCTTTTTACAATTTTATTCCTCAACGTGAAGCCATGCTTTTTTCGCAAGCAGCTCCTCTTCCGTTTCACGAACGTCTTCATCATCAATGCAACAGTCTACCGGACACACAGCAGCGCACTGAGGCTCAT
>DALYUO010000227.1:5108-7153 GCA_031981225.1 Pararcticibacter sp. | reverse complement strand
ATCCTTTACATTCTGTACATTTGTCTGATACTATATAATAAAATTCATCAGAAATAGGAGTTTGAGATTCCTCTGCATCCAATGTGGTACCGTCTCCAAAATCGATAATACCGCGAAGAGATGTTCCATCAGAAAAACGCCACGCAGCACCAGCATCATATATCGCGTTATTGGGGCATTCAGGTTCGCATGCTCCGCAATTTATACATTCATCCGTTATTTTAATCGCCATGTCTAAAAAAGTCTTTTCCTTAACTTAATTTTGCCAGATATCAGCAAAAACAGTGCAAATATAATACAATCTCTTGATTTTAACTTTATGACAACCATATTCCCTCCCCAAATAAGAACAGCTTTTACACGGTTAGGACAGTATTTACTTTCCTATGATAATGAGTTGCAGCACCTTGTAGATACCGCTAAACACTACAATGCGTGGTTCACTCCTGAGCAGACGGAAAAAGCGGTGAAAGCCATCGGCTCCATGCTTAATGAAAAAGATTTAGATACCTGGTTCAAAAAGGAAGAAGCAGAGGGCAGTAAAGGAGATGATAAAGCAGGCATGTCGGGTCAAAAAACAGTCGGACTGGTACTGGCCGGGAACATTCCGCTGGTTGGCTTTCACGATATTCTGTGTGTGCTGGCGGCTGGCCATACAGCGCTCATAAAACTCTCATCACAGGACAAGCATCTAACTCCTCACATTCTAAGTAAACTTGTCGAAATAGAGCCGTCCTTCGGTACACAGATCAGATATACCGAAAGGCTGGAAAATTTCGATGCAGTGATCGCAACAGGGAGCAACAACACCTCCCGTTATTTTGAATACTATTTCAAGAATGTGCCGCACATTATACGGAAGAACCGAAACAGCATTGCCATACTTACCGGTGACGAAAGCCAGGAAGAGCTTAGCTGTTTAGGAAATGACATATTTGATTATTACGGCCTGGGCTGCCGGAACGTGTCTAAACTGTATGTCCCCGAAGGATATGATTTCAAATCTTTCTTCGAAGCGATTGAAAGCTTCAAAGATGTAATAAACCACCACAAATACAATAATAACTACGATTATAACAAATCGATCTTTCTGGTAAATCTGGAACATCATCTCGACAATGGCTTCCTCCTTCTCAGGAAGGCGTCGGACTCTTTAAGTTCACCCCTTGCTACGTTGTATTATGACGAGTATCAGGACCTGGCAAGTCTCGAAAAAACGTTTGAGACAAGGACCGATGAGATTCAATGCATCACAGGTAAAGTAAAACTAAAGCTCCCTGTTCAGCAGGTAGATTTCGGTTGCAGTCAGAAACCGAGGCTCTGGGATTATGCCGACAACATAAATACCATTCAGTTTCTTCTAACTTTATAGTCCAATCGGGGGGCTCAATTTGAGGGAAAAGCTTAACTTTGGACCATGTATATCATTAAAGTAAAAGGCGTAGCCAAAATTCCCGATTACGTACAACTGCGTGACGAAGAATTTACTTTACTGGCTTACTTCAGGGTAGACAGACCCGACAAGACTTTAACAAAAATAGGTTTGGGAGACAGGATCGACGATATTATGAACCTGATAAACGAACTTCCCTTTGGTAAAATAATGAAATTAGAACTTTAATATGATCGGGAACACCATTATACGACTTCACAACGTTGACATTTATCAGCAGAAACATCTCGTTCTCTCTGATGTCAACCTTCATATTGATAAAGGTGAATTTGTTTTCCTTATCGGACAAACCGGCTCCGGAAAAAGCAGCTTAATGAAAGTTATATACGGCGAGATCGGCGTTGGATCAGGAGAAGGACATGCGGGTGGCTTTGATCTGAAAAAGCTCTCAGAAAAAGATATTCCTTATCTGCGTAGGAAGCTTGGAATTGTTTTCCAGGATTTTCAGCTTCTTACGGACAGAACTGTGGAAGACAACCTGCAATTTGTAATGAAAGCGACAGGGTGGAAAGACAACAAACTCATTAACGAACGCATCCGCGATGTACTGGAGAAAGTCGGCCTCCGCTCTAAAGTAAAGAAAAGGCCTCAT
>DALYUO010000227.1:0-5098 GCA_031981225.1 Pararcticibacter sp. | reverse complement strand
AATTGTCCGGAGGAGAACAACAGCGCGTAGTTGTTGCAAGGGCCTTGCTAAACGATCCTGAAATCATTCTTGCGGATGAGCCAACAGGCCATCTCGACCCCGAAACCTCCGAAGAGGTAATGCTGCTCCTTAAAGAGATCAGCCGTTCAGGAACGGCAGTCTTAATGGCAACTCACAATTATCATCTTATACGCACCTTCCCTTCCCGTATTATCAAATGCGAAAACGGGCGGGTTATTGAGGACGTTACGATGGTGTAGCGTTTGCTAAAGGCATGAAATGCTGACAAGCAGCATCGCAACACCCATGACACCTTGACTGTTTTTAATTAATGGCAAAAGATTTGCCACATCCATTTATTATGAACTTTTCAGATATGTTGAAAAACAAGAAGAAAAATAGAGAAGAAGAACCTTCACCAGGAAATACAGCTCAAAATGAAGCTGAGCAGGACTTAGGACAAGCTAATGGGGCCGAAACCCCTGTGTCTGATATTGAAAACCCGGATGAGAATACGGGGGAAACAGCAGCAGCGAAATCCTCTGAAGAAGAAAAACTACGTGCTGATTTGTCAGAAGCAAACGATAAATATCTTCGCTTATATGCCGAATTCGACAATTATAAAAGACGTACTACAAAAGAACGGATAGATCTGCTTCAAACGGCAGGTAAAGACGTTTTACAAAGTCTTCTTCCTGTGCTGGACGACTTCGAACGTGCTCTAAAATCGATGGAAAGTGCGAGTGATGTTGCTTCGGTTAAAGAGGGAATCAATCTGGTACATAGCAAACTCAAAAATATCCTGATCCAAAAAGGATTAAAAGAGATGGAATCAATAGGTTCTGCCTTTGATGCAGACCTTCACGAAGCAATTACAAATATTCCTGCTCCTTCAGACGAGATGAAAGGGAAAGTAATAGACGAAGTAGAAAAGGGATATTTCCTTAATGATAAGGTGATCCGTTTCGCAAAAGTTGTGGTAGGAAATTAAAATGGCAAAGAGAGATTTTTACGATATTTTAGGTGTTTCTAAAAGTTCAACTGCGGATGAAATCAAGAAAGCATACCGTAAGCTGGCGATAAAATACCATCCCGATAAGAACCCGGGAGACAAAGAGGCTGAAGAGAAATTCAAAGAAGCAGCCGAAGCATACGAAGTTCTCAGCAACCCTGAGAAAAAGCAGCGATACGACCAGTTTGGCCATGCAGGAACCTCAGGCGCCGGCAGCTATGGCGGCGGTCATATGAACATGGAGGACATCTTCAGTCAGTTTGGCGATATATTTGGCGGCGGCAGTCCATTTGAAAGCTTTTTCGGCGGTAGTTCTTCAGGCGGTGGTTCCCGCCGGATGGCACGGGGCAGCAACCTTAGAATAAAAGTAAAACTGAACCTTGAGGAGATAGCAAAAGGCACAGAGAAAAAGATAAAAGTAAATAAGCTTGTGGTATGCCACACCTGTGATGGCACCGGAGCTAAAGACCGCTCATCTTTCCATACCTGTAATACCTGTGGAGGAAGTGGCTCTGTAAGAAGAGTAACAAACACTATCCTGGGCCAAATGCAGACCACGAGCACCTGCCCTACCTGTAACGGAACGGGGACCCAGATAACCTCTAAGTGTCACTCATGTCATGGAGATGGCGTGGTGCGTGGCGAAGAAACCATCAGTATCAATATTCCTGCAGGTGTTAGTGAAGGCATGCAGCTTTCTATGAGTGGTAAAGGTAATGCAGCCCCTAATGGCGGCATACCGGGTGATCTGATCATCCTTGTTGAAGAGATCCCGCATGAAACACTGCAGCGCGAAGGCAATAATGTTGTATATGATCTTCATATCAGCTTTTTGGACGCTGTTCTCGGAGCAAGTGTTGAAGTACCTACTATTGACGGTAAAGCCAAGATCAAAATTGAACCAGGCACTCAGGGAGGAAAAATCCTTAGGCTGAAAGGCAAAGGGGTTCCTGAAGTAAATTCATACCATCGCGGTGACCAGCTTATATATGTAAATATCTGGACGCCTAAAGCTCTTTCAAGAGAAGAGCGTGATTTACTTGAAAAGCTTAACAACTCGCCCAATTTCAAGCCACAGCCGGGGAAACATGAAAAAAGCTTCTTCGAGCGGATGAAAGAGTATTTTGAATAAGCTTCCGTGTGAATTAAAATTTTAGATTATTAACTATAATAGCTACTTTAAGCCACCAATGGTGGCTTTTTTTATTGGCTGATTCTTATTTTTGTCACTATTTATTAACTTATACTGAATGATATCAATTTATCTTGCGGGTCCTTTATTCTCGGCAGCAGAAATGAAGTTCAATCTGGAACTATCTGAATGGCTGACGAAGAGGGGATGCAATGTTTTCCTGCCCCAGGCAGAATGTCTGAATAAAACAACTGAAGAGATCTTTACACTTTGCAAAAACGGCGTTGAATCAGCTTCTGCCGTCGTGGCGATCCTTGATGGCGCCGATGCTGACAGCGGAACCTGCTGGGAATGCGGTTATGCGTTTGCCAAAAACATTCCGATAATTATAGTAAGAACAGATATACGCGACAGTGGAGATACCAAAGGCTTCAACGCAATGTTATATTATAGTGCTTCAGGAATAATAGAAGACCGTATTCACTTTAAAGAAAAGATCCTTGATGAACTGGTGAAGTTAACCTCTTAAATAATTTATACTATGAAAAGGCGTATTGCAGTACTCGACCTCGGAACTAATACTTTCCACCTGCTGATAGCTGATACTGTCAACAGCCGGATTGATCAGCAACTGATTGCAGAGAAACGTGATGTTAAGCTGGGTGAAGGCGGCATTACCAATGGGATCATTGCAGAGGCGGCATTTAAGCGGGGAATCGAGGCCTTGCGCTCTTTTCAATCAATAATAAACGAGTATAATCCCGACGAAGTTCACGCTGTAGGAACCGCAGCGTTGCGAAGCGCTTCTAACGCCAGGGATTTTATCGAACAGGTGAAAGAAGAAACAGGGATAACGATCGAAATAGTTGATGGCGGGCGCGAAGCCGAATTAATCTATAAAGGGGTAAGAAGAGCTATAGATCTCTCGGAATCAGGATTGATTGCTGACATCGGGGGAGGAAGCGTTGAATTTATTTTTTGTGATAAACATGAAGTGGTTCATAAAAAAAGCTATCCTATTGGCGCTGCCAGATTAATGGATCTTTTTCATCACTCTGACCCAATTTCGGAGACAGATATTCTTGCTATTCATCAATACCTTGATGAACAACTTAATGATCTGAAAATTAACGCCCATATTTTCAAACCTCAGCTTCTTATTGGCTCAGCCGGAGCATTCGAAACTTTTGTTGCCCTGGCAATTGATAAGTTTAATGACCATAATGTATCGTATGATGGAACAAGCTTCTTCTTTCAGAACGGACAGTTTCATTCTGTTATAAATGACATCCTTAAATCAACTCATGCAGAGCGCGAGGCCAACGGAGCAATCATTCCTGTACGTGTCGACATGATTGTTGTTGCTGCCGTCTTAACTTCTTATATAGTGTATGAGCTTCATATACCCGAAATTGCTATGTCTGCCTATTCGTTAAGAGAAGGACTCCTGTTTGATCAGATCGAAGGATAGCGTCGAATCAGGGATATTACATGGATAATAATTCCCTGTAAAGCCGTTCGGTAGGCAAACCAACCACGTTCGTATAAGAGCCGGTGATCCTTTCTATGCCGATTAGTCCTATCCAGTCCTGAATACCATAAGAACCTGCCCTGTCAAGGGGCTTATACGTTTCTATATAATACTTTATCTGCTCCGGGCTTAAGCTTCTAAAATAGACATCTGTAGCTTCAAAAAAAGAATGCAACCCGCTCTTATTCATCAGAGCTACTCCGGTATAAACTTCATGCTTCCTTCCCGACAGAAGAGACAGCATTTCAAAAGCATGGGTTTCATCTTCGGGCTTTCCAAGAATTAAACTATCAACACACACAATAGTGTCTGCGGTAAGAACAATCTCGTCGCCCGTAAGCGATTCGTCAAAAGCCCTCGCCTTCTTCTCGGCTATATACACCGCTATCTGTGCGGGGTTTAGATCCTCGGGATAAGTCTCGTCTACATCTTTCAGTGCAATCCTGAAAGGGATATTCATTAATGTAAGCAGCTCCTGCCTTCTCGGCGATTTAGAAGCCAGTATGATAGGTGGAATATTTTCTTGTGTCATAACATTTTTCAGGCAGAGGTGATAGAGTCGTCTTCAGCGGTAGGACTCAAATCAATCCATTTTCCCTGTATCTTTAATACCTTTTCAATAACATCTCTCACACAGCCGCTTCCGCCCTCCTTACCAGAGATATATAAACTCACAGCTTTTACCTCCTCTACGGCATCTGCAGGACACACCGGAAGCCCGGCTACTTTCATTACAGGGATATCCGGAATATCGTCTCCCATATAAAGCACCTGCCCGGGCGAGAGAGAATGTTGTTTTATAAATTCATTATATACATCCAGCTTTTTATCCACGCCAAGATAAACCTCGGTAACCCCCAGGCCCTTTAACCTCAAAACCACACTAGCCGATTTACCGCCCGAAATAACACATATCAGATACCCGTTTTTCACCGCTCTCTGCATAGCATAGCCGTCTCTTACGTGAAAACGCCGTAGTTGCTCTCCTGTTTCGGTAACATGCACGGTTCCGTCGGTAAGCACGCCGTCTATATCGAGAATAAACGCTTTTATGTCTTTTATCTTTGTGAGGAACATATAGGATTACAAATATCAAATATCATTACATATTGTTAACGATGCTTTCACTAAGCACCTGGTATATCTTGTGCCATTCCTGCTTACTTTCAAGATACAAGAGATGCCTTTCCATTGTACCAAAGTCTTTTCTTGCTGCAGGTCCGGTTTGCACCTGCGACGGAGGATAGATCTGCGCTTTCGCTGCAGTTTCGGCAATTAGAGGGCGGATCAGGTCGAAGTTCAGCTGTTGCTCTGCCAGGATTTTATCGGCGATGGCATACAAATGATTACTGAAATTACAGGCGAACACGGCAGCAAGATGGAGCACCTTTCTCCTCTCCGAATTCACAATCTCAGCCTTGTC
>DALYUO010000226.1:7808-8050 GCA_031981225.1 Pararcticibacter sp. | reverse complement strand
GTTTTTGGAAATGTCATGGTTACGTGACTCGAGGGCGGACAGCTTTCAGGGAAATATCCCCGTTTAAATTCGTCCACATATACGCTTCCCACACTACATTCAACATCCTTTACATATTGGAGGTTTAAAACCCTGAATGCCGGTTCGATAAGATGACATCCCATATCTCCAAGGGCGCCTGTGCCATAATCCCACCAGCCCCGCCAGTTAAATGGCACAAGTTTATCAATGTAGTCTTTGTA
>DALYUO010000226.1:3754-7647 GCA_031981225.1 Pararcticibacter sp. | reverse complement strand
TACCCCATCACCTGAAGCGCCCTGGTTTCCCATTTGGGTCACCACTTTATGTTTTTTTGCAGCGTCTGTCAGCAACCTGGCTTCATAAATGTCGTGTGTTAAGGGTTTCTGAACATATACGTGCTTCCCCAGCTGCATAGCAGCAAGGGTTGTTATTGCATGGTTGTGATCAGGGGTAGAAACCGACACAGCATCAAACTTCTTCGACTCTTTATCAAACAACTCCCGCCAGTCGCGGTAATACTTAGCCTTCGGAAAACTTTGACGGCTGGCAGCCGCCCGCCGGTCATCTACATCGCATAAAAAGGCGATATCGGCCTTTCCACTCTGGAAGAAACTCGAAATGTCGCTTTGTCCTTTACCTCCGACGCCGATTCCGGCAATCAAAAGGCGGTCGCTGGGAGCTAAAAACCCTTTACCGCCCAATACGTGACGGGGTACAATCATAAAGCCGGCAGCAGCAAGGGCAGTATTTTTAATAAAATCCCTTCTCGATTTTAGCGCTGCTTCAGAGGTTACTTTTTTCTCTGCCATAACATAGGTTAGTTTTAAAAAGCTATTATCTAGATATTTCTTTTATTCAGTTCTTTTACCGCGTGATCTACAGCTCTTGCTGTCAATGCCATATAGGTAAGTGATGGATTCACGCAGCTTGCTGAGGTCATGCATGACCCATCGGTAACATATACGTTTTTAGCATCCCATACCTGATTCCATTCATTCAGTACAGAGGTGCGGGCATCTCTTCCCATGCGCGCTGTACCCATCTCATGGATACCCTGTCCCATGCCATATCCAGAATCGTACGTTTCCGGATTCTTCAGTCCTGCTGCTTCCAGCATCTCCTGAGCATCGACCATCATATCCTTGCGCATTTTATGCTCATTTTCTTTGATTTCGCAATCAATAGCAAGCACTGGCAAGCCCCATTTATCTTTTACCGATTTATCAAGTGTTGCTTTGTTCTCGTGATACGGAAGAGTTTCGCCAAAGGCGCCAAGACCGATACGCCATGGTCCCGGTTCGCAAAGGGCATCTTTAAATTCAGCACCGATATTCATCTCGGCGATCTCCCTTCCCCAGTTTTGGCGACTGGCGCTGCCCTGATAACCGAACCCCCTGATGTAGTCGCGCTTTTCGCCATTCAGGTTTCTGAATCGCGGCACATAAATTCCATTAGGACGGCGACCATAATAGTACTTGTCCTCATATCCTTCTACAATTCCAGCGGCTCCGCAACGGAAGTGATGGTCCATCAGGTTATGCCCGAGCTGACCGCTGCTGCTGCCGAGTCCATCAGGCCATACATCAGTAGCAGAATTCATCAGCACCCAGGCGGAGTTCAATGTAGATGCACATAAAAACACTACTTTGGCGTAATATTCAAACGTTTTATTGGTTACCGCGTCCAGTATCTCTACTCCTTTGGCTTTTTTTGTATCCTTATCGTAAAGTATCTTGGTAACGATTGAAAAAGGCCTCAGAGTAAGGTTGCCTGTAGCCATTGCAGCAGGTAAAGTTGCCGACTGTGTGCTGAAATACGCCCCAAACTGGCAGCCCAACCAGCATTTATTGCGATACTGGCAGTTTGAACGGTTCTCGTGAGGAACTGTAAGGTTGGCGCTGCGCCCCATGATCATGGTGCGCTTACCGTTATAATGCGATTTGATACGGGCAGCTACATCCTTTTCCACACAATTCATTTCCATTGCGGGTAAGAATTCGCCGTCAGGGAGCTGAGGAAGACCTTCCTTTGAACCGTTGATGCCTGCAAAGCGTTCTACATAGCTATACCAGGGAGCAATATCTTTGTACCTTATGGGCCAGTCGACAGCTATACCATCTTTCACATTAGCTTCAAAGTCGATGTCACTTAGCCGGTAACACTGCCGCCCCCACATCAGGGAACGTCCTCCAACCTGATATCCACGGTACCAGTCGAAGCGCTTAACTTCTACATAGGGACTCTCTTTTTCGTTTACCCAATAGTCAAGGTTCGTTTCGTTAAGGGGATAATCTCTTTTGAGAACAGGATAATTTTCAATCATTTCCTGAGTGCGCCCGCCCCTGTGAGGAAATTCCCAGGGGTCCTTGTTTGCGTTCACATAGTCCTTAACATGTTCTATGTTCCTGCCACGCTCCAGTAAAATCGTTTTTGCTGCCCATCCGCCCGATATTCCAGAACCAATAACAATTGCATCGTAGGTATTCTCTGCCATTATTTTAAAGGTTTTTAATGCGTTCTTAAGTGATGTATTTAGTTAGTTTTTATATTTTGATAATTATTAGAACATTTTTTTCAGAGCTAAATTGTAAATAAATTCTGGTTTCCCGAGTGTAAAGTTCAATGAAACATGTAACGTTCTTGTTTCAAAAACCTTTTCAGAGTGCGTGCTAAAACCTTTTTAATATTATCCTTTACAAGTATATAGAAATAAGTTGAAAGGTAAAAGTTAAAGTTGAAAGGAGAAAGGAGAGAGCTCGAAGCTGATAGGTGAAAGGTGAAAGCTCAAAGACGAAAGCTAAAAGGTGAAAGGCGAAAGCTAAAAGGCTAAAGGCGAAAACTGGAAGTCAAAAGATAAGTAACAAGTCGGATCTGATTGCCGATTGCTGTACCCAATAGCCAACTGCCAATACCCAATAGCTGATCGACAAGATCACAGAAAGCTATCAGCTTTCTGTGATCTTGTCGATCCTGATCCAGTCCATTCCGGCGGCCTCAGCAGCTTTAACTCCGGCCTCTCCGTCCTCAAATACCAGACAGGATGAGGGTTGGACTCCTAGTTTTTCAGCAGCCAGCAAGAACGGATCGGGAAAAGGTTTGCCCCGTTCTGTATCGCCCGCGCATACGAGAACTTCTACATGTGAACTTAGGTTTAATATTTCAAGCGTTTTCCGGATAGCCTCCGGCGATCCGCCCGAAACCACTCCTATCTTTATATTTCCGACATGTGCTAAAAGATGGTCGGCAACATGCTGAACCGGCTTTATATGCTGAATGTAATCGTTGTAATACAAATCATACTTTAGTTTTTCAAAGGTTTGGGGATCAAAGTCGCAGCTGTATCTTTTATTGATCTCCTCTATTACCCTTGGTATAGGGAGGCCAGCGAATTCGTCGATAATAGCGGCATCGATTTCTATCCCATGGTCTGCAGCCACTTTTACATAAGTGTCTTTATGTGCCTGCATGTTATCAGCAAGCGTGCCGTCACAGTCGTACAGAAAGGCTTCGTAATCGCCTTTGGAAAGTTCTGTTAATATATCAAGTTGGGTCATGTGGGTTGGGATGTGGGAAGTGGGAAGTGGGAAGTGGGTTGTGAGTTGCGGGTTGAAAGCTAAAAGTTGGAAACTACAGTGCTTGACAAGGAGCCAATTGTTAACTGCCAAAAGCTAACGGCCTGTTGTTATGAAAGCCCTCGCTTTCATAACAACATTTTTAGATCTGCAAAATGCTGAATCGTTGCTACAGCATCTCCTTCCACATTGCCAAAGCCGTAGGCGGCAAAAATGAAGGGCACTCCGGCTTTCTTACTTGATTCATAGTCGCCTTTTGTGTCTCCTACATAAACCGGAGCTTTCAGCCCGTAGTCTTTCACAACGTCTTTAATATTCTCTGCTTTAGGCTGACTTTTCGTTCCATAGCAGGCATGGCCGGTAAAGTACTGACTAAGTTTACTGTATTTAAGGAAAATCTCGATATATCCGCTCTGACAGTTGCTCACTACAAATAGTTTATACTTCTCTGAAAGATACTCAAGGGTATCTTCGAGTTCGGGATAGAGGGCTCCTCCATTCTTTTCCAGCTCTTCCAGCTCTTTTTTTGCACAAAGGATTTTAAACTCCTCTCGCTTTATACTATCCAGTTCGGGGAACAACGTATCATAGATGGC
>DALYUO010000226.1:0-3738 GCA_031981225.1 Pararcticibacter sp. | reverse complement strand
GGTCATGCCGGCAATTCCTGCCACCATCCTGGGAGTAATGTCGATATTTACATAATCCACTTCTTCTTTGGCAGCCTGCCATGCTTTGGCTACGCTGATGGTTGAATCCCATAACGTTCCATCGAGGTCAAAAATCAGCCCGTCAAAACTGTTCTTCAAATTTTCTTTCATGATCGGCCGCAAACTTAGAAAAATGTTTTTATGATTGTTAAAGAAAGCAAAAGTTCGGCTTCGTAGGTATCTGCAGTTTATTGCAAAAACTCTGTTACACTATTAATCCTGTGTCATAAAAAGGGCATATTATACCCCGATCATATGGAAAGCACCTGTGTGATGTTCTCTCCTGCCGGGATATTTTGCACATTTGCGGCTTGAAACAATTGAAAGCAGTAGTGCCGGACTACCTTTCTGCTCAAAATACAACATACTATGAACAATAACTATATAGCAAAACTCATTCAACTCAGAAGAATCGGTTTTTGTGAAGCGATTTCATTTGTCGTGCTTCTTTGTGTGGCAATGCCTCTTAAATATTACTACGATTACCCTCTTGCCGTAAAATATACAGGATGGGCTCACGGCCTGCTCTTCATTTTATATATAGGCGCGGTATTGCGCGCCGCATTTGCAGGCTCCTGGGGACTCAAACGAATTGCCATATTCCTGACAGCCGCATTCGTTCCGTTAGCACCATTCTTTCTTGAAAAGTCATTAAAAACTGAAACCGAAAACCTCCTGAGACTCCGCAATAGCTAAATTAACAGGCATTTAACAATAACTTAATAGTATGTAACTACCTTTCGGGCTGAAGGTTGCGAGTTGTAGGTTGTGGGTTGTGGATTGCGAGTTGAAGGCAAAAAGTTAAAGGTTAAAAGTAAAAGCTGATAGCTAAAAGCCAACAGCCAATTGCTAACAGCCAATCGCCAACTGCCAATTTCTAATTACAAAAAATGTCCAAAAGAGAAGTTGAGGTAGTAGTTATTTCCGATGTACACCTGGGAACGTACGGCTGTCACGCAAAAGAACTGCTTCAGTATTTAAAAAGCATAAAACCGGGAACCCTGATCCTCAATGGAGATATCATCGATATCTGGCAGTTTAGCAAGTCGTACTGGCCGGAGTCGCACATGAAAGTTTTACGGCGGATCATGAAGTTCATTACCGAGGGGGTGCCTGTTTATTACCTTACAGGGAACCACGATGAGATGCTCCGCAAATTCAGTGATTTGAGTATTGGCAGCTTTCAGCTTACCGATAAGCTGGTACTTGAACTTGGCGACAAGAAAGCATGGTTTTTTCACGGTGACGTGTTCGACGTAACAATGCAGCACTCTAAATGGCTTGCGAAATTGGGAGCTGTGGGCTACGACACGCTTATCCTGTTAAACAGTTTTGTAAACTGGCTTCTGACACTGATGAAGCGCGAAAAAATGAGCTTCTCTAAAAAGATCAAGGCAAAGTTCAAGGATGCTGTAAAGTTTATAAATGATTTTGAAACAACAGCAGCGGAGCTTGCTATCGATCAAGGTTATTCCTATGTGGTCTGCGGTCACATCCACCAACCAGAAAGTCGTCAGGTCCTTACAGAGCAGGGCAGTGTCCTATATCTTAATTCGGGCGACTGGGTTGAAAACCTCACTTCACTGGAATATCATGAAGGCGCATGGAATATCTATAAGTACACTCCTGAGTATCATGGCGCAGATTCCGAGGACGGAGATCAGCTTGACGCTGAAGATCTTAACTTAAAGCTTGACGTAAGAACTATGCTTGAGCAATTTTATAACCCGGGATTATCCGGCCAGAAACCGGGCATACCACTTCCCTGACGATTTTATTACTCGTTTTTGAGTTGCAAAATCAACATAAATAATCCCAAAGCGGGGTTCATATCCTTCAGCCCATTCGAAATTATCTGTGAGCGTCCATATAAAATATCCATCCACCTTACAGCCCTCGCGTTTAGCATTCAACACCTGGGCAATATGATCCTGAAGATATTTAAGGCGTTCTGTATCTTCAACTTTTCCGTCCTGTAGCTGATCAGGAAATGCGGCGCCGTTCTCTGTAATGTAAATTTTCTTTATCCCGGAATAGTCATTGAACTTCTTGAGTATATGGTATATGGCGGGAGGATAAACTTCCCATCTCATGCTGGTAAGGGGCACATTCCTTTTCTCCGCTTTTACAAGTTTAGCATGAAGATAGGGAGTAAACAAAGAATACTTCACAATTTCACGCGTATAGCTTTGCAAGCCTATAAAATCGAAGTCGAACTTCATTCTCTCTTCGTCGCCGGGCTGGTGGTACTTAAGCAGGTTTTTAAGAACCGGTACGTCTGAAATGGGATATCCCATCCCCAGGACAGGCTCAATAAACAAACGGTTCAGCAGGGCGTCGGCTCTTGCCGCTGCTGCAATATCCTTTGGCTTCTGTGAAAAAGGCTCAATATGTGAACAGGAAAAAGTGGTGCCAATTTCTGCATCGGGAATCAGCTTTTTTAAAATCCGTCCACTTTCAGCCATACTCAAAACGGCATGGTGAATCGCCGGAAGGAAGTTCTTAAGGCCCGTTCTCCCCGGTGCGTGCAGCCCAAGAAAATATCCTGCACCAGTAAATACCATGGGCTCATTCAGCACCATCCAGTGTTTTACACGGTCGCCATAATTACGTGCACAAATCTCTGTATAATCTGCAAACCACGATACTATATCCCGGTTGGTCCAGCCCCCTTTTTTTTCGAGGGCCTGAGGCAGATCCCAATGATACAACGTCAGCCATGGTTCAATATCGTTCTCCAGACAATGATCAATCACCTTGTTATAAAAATCGATGCCTTTTTGATTGACGTTTCTTACACCAGTTGGCAGCACTCGCGGCCAGGAAACGGAAAGCCGAAAATTGGGAATATTTAACCTTCTGATCAGCGCTATATCTTTTTGGTAACAATTATAAAAGTCGCAGGCCGTATTAGCGTGGTGACCGTGTCTGATCTTGCCTTTTCCCGACGAGAAAACATCCCATACAGAGGGACCCTTACCATCTGCTGCACAGCTCCCCTCCGTCTGAAAAGCAGCAGTTGAGACACCCCATTTAAAATCTTCGCCAAATTGACCTTTGTGCAGTTCCTGCCCTTCGTAATCCATTTATCTCCTTCAAAGTTATAAGTTTAGGTAATTTCAAACTGATTGTCAATAGTCCAGTCCAATTGTGAATCAAAACGATGCTTCGCTACAATCGTATTGACGATCTCCTGCGTATTATCCGGATAGTTTACCGGCACCGGCGACCCGTTTAAAAGCCAGTCAGAAATATCATCTTCGTATTTAGACTTCAGACTTTTCATTACCGGAACACCCATAGATCTTAGTGCTGCGGCATTCAGATGCTGTTCATACTGATTCTTCATGGGGATCACCAATAGCTTTTTGCCCATAAATAAAGCCTCAGCCGGGGTTTCAAAACCTGCCCCACATAATACCCCTGCAGACGAAGCCATACTTCTGATGAATTTTTCGCTTTCTACTGGCCTGATAGTAATGTTCTTTATGTCGCGCGGTTTCTTATTGTGCTTGCTGAAAACCTGCCAGCGTATATCACCGAACCTCGACAACTGTTTGATGAGCCGGTCGTCATCGTAAGCGGGCAGGTATACCGTATAGTGGCCCTTATCTGAAATTTGCTGTTCGCGTATTTCCCTCCGGATCACAGGGGTAAATATATTCTCGCTATAAGGTG
>DALYUO010000225.1:2340-8085 GCA_031981225.1 Pararcticibacter sp. | reverse complement strand
ATATAAGTGTTTTTTTGCTTTTCAAAAGAAAAAATAAAAAAACATGCTTCATCTGAATGATCTCTTTGATCACCGATCTTTAAAATCTAACTAGTGATCTTTACTATATATCGTCCAGTAAGCTGTCCTTTTAACATCGAATCAAGATGCTCCTGAATAGTATCAAGGGGACATACGGTTACGATTTTATCCATTTTTGCTGGCCTCCAGTCCGTTGCCAGGTGTTCCCATATTTCTTTCCTGAGGTGGTGATTGCAAAGCACTGAGTCGATTCCTATTAAACGAATGCCCTTTAGAATAAAGGGATAAATTGTAGTATGCAGTTCTGGCGAGTTTACCAGGCCACAACAGGTTGCTACTCCGCCATAATTGAGACTTTTTAGAACAGTAGCCAGGATGTTACCCCCTACAGTATCAACAGCGGCTGCGTACTGTGCTTTTAAAAAAGGTTTTCCGCTATGATCGTCAATGGCTGCACGTGGGATCACCTCTTTGGCGCCCAAATCCAGTAACAGCTCCACCGCGTCTTCTTTTCCGGTGACGGCGGTTACGTGGAATCCCAGGTGACTCAAAATTGCAACTGCGAGGCTACCCACGCCGCCGGAAGCTCCTGTAACAATAATTTTTCCATTAGGAGGAGTGATGCCCTGTTTTTTTAAATTATATACAGATAGCGCAGCTGTTAATCCAGCGGTGCCAAACATCATACTACATTTCCGGCTCAGGCCTTCGGGCAGGTGCACCGGCCAGGAGGCTGGCACCCGTATATATTCAGCAAAACCGCCGGATGTATTCATGCCGAGGTCGTATCCCGTAACAATTACCTTATCTCCCCTGTTAAAGTGAGGATCTGCACTTTTTTCTACTGTTCCTGCGGCGTCTATGCCGGGGGTATGGGGATAGTTGCGGGTTACCCCTTTATTTCCGATTGCAGAAAGAGCGTCTTTGTAGTTTAAAGATGAGTATTGTACTTTTATCAGTACTTCACCCGGAGGAAGGTCGTCCTCGGATTTAGTAACCAACGCGGATTTATATTCTTTTCCGGAGCTTTCTGCGACCTCGAATGCTTTAAATAACATATAATTGGAGCTAGGAGCAGATATACTACCAGTCAACGGCATCGGTTTTATTACTGCTCAGTTTATTAAAACTCAAAAGTAATCAGAATGGTTTAGATAATATAGCGCCTAAACAAGGTCTGTACAAAAAATAGATTGAAATTGCTGAAATTATGAGAGTTACTTTCCGTCAACTGAAAAATGAATTTAAATTATTTTGACCACCGTCATATACTTTGCGCGTAAATGTAATTTCTCTAAGTTTGATAATTAAACTAAGGTGACATGTATTATAGAATAGCTGATTTTATTGCCGACTGGGAAAAAGAAAGCCAAAATACAGTAAAGATATTTTCCTTCATTAAGGAGGGATCGCAAAAAAGAAAGGTTCATGAAAACGTACGGACCCTCGAAAGACTAGCCTGGCACATTGTTCAGACTGTTACCGAAATGGGCAGCAGGGCAGGCTTGTTCGATGAGGACTTCCTTGAGGAGGAATCAGTTCCCGAAACAATGCAGGGTATTACCGACGCTTATCAAAGATGGAGCAGAGAGCTTATAACGGTTATTGAAAGCAGATGGTCGGATGCCAGTCTTGATGAAGAATTAAATATGTACGGTGAATACTGGAAGAAGGGGACACTTTTGTCTGTTCTCATAAGTCATGAGGCACATCATCGCAGTCAAATGACGGTTGTTATGCGTTTGCTTGGCTTGCCTGTTCCGGGTATTTATGGCCCTTCAAAAGAAGAATGGGCAGGCATGGGAATGCCTGCGATGGAATAGAGTATAAATGACTAAACATCCTTTGGAGGTGTCTTAACCGGATTAACGGGCTGCTCGCTTTCTTCTTTGGTTTTAGCGGGACTTCTGAAGTTTGCTTCTTCTTCGTTATATTCCCTGTCTTCCGGTTTTAACACGGCCTCTTCGTCGTCCTCAGGATGTTTGATGTGTTTCCGTTCTGAATCCTTAGGATATAGTTTTTCCGGCTTATCGCTTTGATTATTTATATCGCTCATGTTTTTCTTTTCTTTATAGAACGGACAACACGATGTATAGTTTTATTGAAGTGTTTATGCCGCAATGCACCACGTCAATGAAAACATAGGAAGATGTCACGCTAATTCTGTTTAACCACTAAATGTGGGGCGGATTAGTTTGAGGAATTATGAAGGAATCTCCTTGAGACAAGATGTCAACATCAAGGCCTCTTATAGAGATTTTTTTCTTGTCGCCGAACTCCGTAATATTAGAGTTCTGGATGTTGTGCCCCTGGATTATAATCACTACACCGCTGCCGATAACTTCTCCCTCTATGCCGTTGCGTATTACCATGGCAGTATCCTCTTCAATGCCTATCCCGATGCAGGTGGGATTAGTGACAATAACTTGTGCCATTCTGATAAAGCGGCCACGATCTACAAAATGTGTATCGATACAAACATCTTTTAAAAACTCAAGCCCGGTAGTGATCTTAATTTCGCCACTGAATTGTTGGACGTCTTTACTTCCTGAGTAGATCATTGGGGTAGACATAGCCATCGCACCGGCGCTGGTGCCTCCAATCAGCAGCCCGTGATGAATATACCGTTGTTTAAGGTGTAGCAGGAATTCTGTACCGCCGTATAGATACGTCAGTTTTAACTGATCACCTCCGCTAAAAAAAACAGCGTCAGCCTTATTTATTCGTTCCGCATAGGTTACGCTGTCGTTTATTGCCGTCTGACGATCCTCATGATGTATCCTGTTGATGTTCTTAATTCCAACTTCGTTGAAGCCTTTCACGTACTCCTTAAAAAGCTCGTCACCTTCGCTGCTCGCTGTAGTAACGATCTCAAGTACCGGATTATTTGACTTGATAAGGGATCTGAATGACTTGAGTACGTCAAGAGGATGGTTGTTTTGCCTCGTAATCTCTCTATCGGGAGTGTCTCCCTTATCCTCATGTCCGCCAATGACCATAATGATGCCCCGGGGCACCGGACATTTGTTTATCGGTTTTTCTTTCATATTGTCCGCAGATGTCCTGTTTTAACTATTTCTCTTGTTTGTTTGTTTAGCTTTCTGCAAAAGAATTAGTGATTTTGATTTGCAGAAATTAACTTTGGCGCGTTGGCGGTCGGGCCGCTATGCATTGGCGATGGTATTCATAGCCAGGGTATGGATGGCAGGTTGTTTTGCTACTTTAATTTTGAAGGATGAGAATTGCTATTAATGGTTTCGGACGTATCGGGAGGACCGTTCTCCGCATACTTTCAGAGAGAGGAACTGCTGAGATAGTGGCAATTAATGATCTCGCCGACCCCGCAACCATGGCTCACCTGGTAAAATACGACAGCGTTCACAGGGGATTTAAAGGAAGCATAGAGCCGGGAGATAATTCATTGCTCCTTAATGGAAAGACTGTTTCTGTTTTTGCCGAAGCGGATCCCTTAAAGCTTCCCTGGAAAGACCTGGGCATTGATATTGTTATAGAATCAACTGGGAGATTTATAACCAGGGAGAAAGCCGCGCTTCATCTTACAGCGGGAGCACAACAGGTAATTATTTCAGCGCCTCCCGGAACCAGGGATGTTCCAGTTGCCGTGTTAGGCGTTAACGATGACATGATCGATTTTTCAGCGCCTGTCCTTTCAAATGCTTCCTGTACCACGAATAATATAGCCCCTATGATTAAGGTGCTTGAAAATAACTGGGGGATTGTTAACGGCTATATCACCACCGTTCATTCTATGACGGGTGATCAAAACCTGCATGATGGACTGCACCGCGACCTGCGCAGGGCAAGGGCCGCTTCGTCGTCTATTATTCCGACAACTACCGGAGCTGCAAAAGCAATTACAACCATATTTCCCTCTCTTGAAGGAAAGCTTGGTGGCGCTGGAATAAGAGTGCCGGTATTAAACGGGTCACTGACTGACTTTACCTGTACATTGAAACTGCAGCCTACAGTAGAAGAGATTAATACTGAATTCAGGCGGGCGGCAGATACATCCTTAAAGGGTATTATGCAGTATACCGTCGATCCTATAGTTTCTGTGGACATACTTGATAATCCTCATTCCTGTATCTTCGATTCCTTGTTAACTTCGGTAGTAGGGGGAATCACGAAGGTTGTTGGATGGTATGACAACGAGTACGGTTATTCAAGCCGTCTGGCCGATATGATTGATAAAATTGCTTTATTGAAAAGAAGATGATTGAATTTATCAGTGCTGAGCAGACCCTGCCCTTAAGGAACGACATTTTAAGAGACGGCAAGCTGCGTTCGGAAGATTGCCGGTTTGAAGGCGACGAGGCTGTCGGAGCATTTCATGTTGGATGCTTTAAAGAAGGGCAGTTAATAGCTGTTGTTTCTTTTATGCCGCAGAACAGGGAAGGGTTTAGCGGAATAGGTTATAGGTTAAGGGGAATGGCTGTACTGCCTGAATATAGAAAGAAGGGAATTGGAAACCTCATTGCTAATTTTGGTGTTTTATATCTAAAAGGCAAAAAAGTTAGCTATGTTTGGTGCGATGCCCGAAAGGTAGCTTATAGCTTTTATCTGGGTCAGGGATTTGAATTTATATCAGAAGAATTCGAAATTCCGGAAATAGGACCACACAGGGTAATGTATCTTAAACTTTCATAATTATACATATATATTATTATTTTAAAATGAAAACCATCGATAATCTGAATTTCTCCGGGAAAAAGGCGCTGATCCGCGTAGACTTTAATGTACCGCTCGACAAAGATTTTAATATCACAGGTGACAACCGTATTCAGGGTGCGCTGCCTACTATAAAGAAGATCCTTGCCGATGGCGGATCTGTAATTTTGATGTCGCATCTCGGAAGGCCAAAAGAAGGACCTACAGAAAAATACTCGCTTAAGCATATTGTAAAACACCTTTCGGGGGTGCTTGGTATAGATGTGCAGTTTGCAGACGACTGCATTGGCGATCAGGCCAGAGAAAAGGCTGCTGCATTAAAGAATGGAGATGTGCTTCTTCTTGAAAACCTTCGTTTTTATAAAGAAGAGGAAAAAGGAAATGAAGAATTTGCTGAAAAGCTGAGCAAACTGGGCGACGTTTATGTAAACGATGCGTTCGGAACTGCTCACAGGGCACACGCCTCTACGGCAATCATTGCCAAATTCTTTCCTGACGCAAAATATTTCGGTTACCTGATGGCCGGCGAGCTTGAAAATGCTGAAAAAGTATTGAACAAAGCTGAAAGGCCTTTTACTGCTATCATGGGTGGCGCTAAAGTATCAGATAAGATCCTATTGATCGAACGTTTGCTGGAAAAAGTAGATAATCTGCTGATTGGCGGCGGTATGGCATATACTTTCGCTAAGGCACAGGGTGGAACTATCGGAAAATCTCTTGTAGAAGAAGATAAACTTGATCTTGCTCTAAGCCTGATCGAAAAGGCAAAAAGCCGTGGCGTGAAGCTGATATTGCCGGTTGATTCGGTTGTTGCCGATGCTTTCGCTGCAGATGCAAATACCGATGTGGCCAACAATGATAATATTAAAGATGGCTGGATGGGCTTAGATATCGGTCCTGAAGCTGTTAAGTTATACAAAGACGTGGTTGCTAGTTCAAAAACGATTTTATGGAACGGTCCAATGGGCGTTTTTGAAATGGAAAAATTCGAAAACGGAACAAAAGCTGTTGCCGAAGCTGTCGTGGAAGCTACTT
>DALYUO010000225.1:0-2330 GCA_031981225.1 Pararcticibacter sp. | reverse complement strand
TCGCTAAATTTGGTTTCGAAGATCAGGTTAGCTATGTTTCTACCGGTGGTGGTGCTTTACTTGAATATATGGAAGGCAAAGAACTACCTGGTGTGAAGGCAATCAATGAATAGGGTGCAGACTTAATCGTTTGTATTTTATAGATAGATAGATGAAAGGCTGGTGCAGATTGTGCCAGCCTTATTTTTTATGTTTCTTTTTATATGCGGATGGCGACACCCCCATTAACTTGGTAAACAATCTTGAAAAATAATATGGGTCATCAAATCCTAGCTGAGCACATATTTCTTTAATGTTAGAATCTGTGAAATAGAGGTATTGACAGGATTTCTGGATTTTAAGCTGGTTGAAGTAATTGATGGGCGATGCTCCTGTCTTATGCTTAAAAATCCTCGAATAATGAGATATCGAAATACGTTGTTGTAGCGCCAGATCCTCAATAGTGAATTTCATTGCTATATTTTTCTTCATATGAGCTATCGACTGGCTTACGATATCATTATCGTACAGCGCCGGATTGATTTCCTTATAGTAAATGAGCGAGGATATAAAATGTAAAAGATGGATGTTTAATATTTCCATCTCTTTTTCATTATAGCTATGTTCCAGAATATAGCAGATTTGCTGAAATTGTTTGATCCTGTTCTCGTCATATGGAACGGTATGCACATGCGGTTGATCATTTAATAAAGATCGATTATAAATAAACTGGGCCATGTCTCCGCTAAAATGTACCCAGTAAATACTCCAGGGATTATTGACAGAGCTTTTATATTTATGTGGAACATTTCTGGGAATGATCAGATAGGTATTGGGATCAATATTATATTGAATGCCGTTGATTGATATATCTCCTTTTCCCTCGATGCAATAGATCAGAATATATTCATTACATCCTGTTTTTCTTTCTATCCCATGAAGACTCGCCTTGGGATAGTGGCCTATTGCTGTTAAATAGAAACTTTTTATAAGCGGGTTTTTGACAATATTACGCTTAATATTGGGCGGTAAAACAATCAGTTTTTGTCCGATAAATCCTTCCTTAATTCTTTTTTTTGGCTCAGCAGATAGGTTCATTGGTCGCTGGTCTGAAATGCGAGTACTAAGCTAACGATTTTTTTATAAAAAGCGAGTGGCGAATTGTGATTGTATAATCCATCTTTTTTAAGGATTTATCCATTTGGAGGAGGGCGGAGCAATTTAATTTTACGAAAACAATATCAATTGTAAATAAAGGGATGCCATTAACGAAAGTACAAAGTGTAATAGGGGGATGCTCTGTCTGGGTCATGCCGTCAAACTGATTAGCAATGACAGGTGATATAATAATAAAAAAGTGCATAAAGATCTCATCTCGTCCGTGGGGGCACTACAAAGGAGAAGAATTAGTTCTGTTCAGGATTGAGAACAAGGTAGGAGCGTATGTTGAACTGACAAATTATGGCGCTTCTGTAGTTTCTGTTGTGGTTCCCGATAAAAACAATAAACTCGGGAACGTCGTTCTTGGATTTCCTACGCCTGAAGGATATGTTGAAGATTCTTGCTATATCGGTGCTACTATCGGGAGGTTCGCCAATCGTATTGCGGGCGCCAGTGTTACGCTTGACGGCATAAACTGGCAGCTTGATAAAAACGATTGCTGTCATTCTAACCATGGCGGGAAAAACGGGTTCAATTCAAAGGTTTTTAAGTACAAAGTTTCAGAGGATTCAGTATATTTTAACTTAAAAAGTAACGACGGTGATGGAGGATATCCCGGGAACCTACATTTTACCGTGAGGTATCAGTGGACCGACAATTGTGAGCTACTGATCAGTTATTCAGCTTTTACCGATAGGTTAACGGTAGCCAATTTTACTAATCATTCTTACTTTAATCTCTCCGGTACAAACACGAATGTTAGTAATCATAAACTGGCTGTTTACTCACGAAAGGTTCTGGAGTTGGGAACAGACTATATTCCAACAGGCAGGGTTATTCCGACGGGGGCGCTAACGTTAGACGGAAAAAGAATAAAAGAGAAGCTGCAGAAAAGAGGTCACACTCTTTCGGGTGTAAATCACTATTATGTTCTTGATTCTTCAACAGGCAACCGCCTGCAACTGGCTGCCGAATTATCTGAAGAAGAAAGCGGTAGGATACTCAGAGTTTATACTACATATCCAGGCCTGATGGTTTATACCGGCGACTTTCTAAAAAGTCGTATAGCCGGGCATTTGCATAGAGCCTACGAGCCGTTCGATGGCCTTTGCCTGGAATGCCAGTACTATCCGGATAGTCCCAATCACCCCGCTTTTCCGTCAACGGTTCTCGAGCCTGGCCAGCAATAT
>DALYUO010000224.1:4025-8092 GCA_031981225.1 Pararcticibacter sp. | reverse complement strand
AGGCTTTCAACAGGAAATTCTTTGATCCTTCCAAAGGACAATACAGTAATAATACCATCACAGCTAACCTGCTTCCGCTCGTCTACGGAATTGTTCCGGAGACTTCCAAAGAGAAATTGATGGCGAGCATAGCGGATAAGATCATGGTGGAAAATAAGGGACATATCGGAACCGGTGTAATAGGAACTCAATGGCTGATGAGGGGGCTTACTGCAAACGGCAGGCCGGATATCGCCTATCGTCTGGCATCGAACCGTGATTATCCAAGTTGGGGATATATGGCAGAAAACGGAGCTACTACCATTTGGGAGCTCTGGAACGGGAATACAGCCAATCCCGAAATGAACTCTGCTAACCATGTAATGCTGCTGGGCGATCTGGTCATCTGGTATTATGAAAATGTAGCGGGAATCAAGTCTGATCCGGACGCTCCGGCTTTCAAAAAGATCATTATGAAGCCTGAGATGATAGAAGGGCTCAATTCGGCTAAGGCTTCCTACCAGTCCGTTCACGGTCTTGTGAAAAGTGACTGGAAGAAAGCAGGCAAGACTTTTAGCTGGAATGTAAGTGTTCCTGCAAATACAACGGACCTGGTATATATACCCGCCACTTCTGCTGCGCAGGTTAAAGAAGGCAAAAAGGCTGCCTCTGCCTCAGAAGGGCTAAAGTTTCTGAGAATGGAGGGGAACAGAGCTTTATTTGAAGCAGGGTCAGGGGATTATTCTTTCACCTCAAGTATGTAAATTATTATAATATGAAACTTACAATTCTTAGTATCCCATTTCTCTGCGTTGTGCTATTATGCAACTCGATCACCGCTCAGACGTCAGGAGTAAAAACAGAGAGCACCGAAGCTAAAGCTAAAGCGAATGCAGAGATAGAGAAAAAGGCTGCTGAATGGGTGGATTCTCTCAGTTTGAGTGACCCTTCAAAAGCTGCCCGGGTAAAAGCTGTAATAGCTGAGCATCTTAAAACTATTCGCGACTGGAATAATGAGCATCCTTTTACGACAGTTCCTGCGGGTATTAACCCTGCTACCGGTAGTAAATTGAGCGACCTCGACAGGCAGATCATTGCAAATTCGGCAATGCCCGAATCTGTTCATAAGAATCTTATGGATGGCTTGCGCAAAGATCTTACTCCGGAACAGGTAGAGTTTATTCTTGATCAATATACGATAGGAAAGGTAGCGTTTACCTTGAAGGGATATAAAGCAATTGTCCCCGACCTTAAGGCTGAAGAGGAGGCTGTGATCCTGAAAAACCTTAAACAGGCCAGAGAACAGGCGGTTGATTATAAGAGTATGAAACAGATCTCAGCCATTTTCGAGATTTATAAAACGAAATGCGAGCAATACCTCAATTCGAATGGAAGAAACTGGAAACAGCTGTTTAAGGACTATGTTACTGCCCGCAAAGCGGAAAAGGGGAAGTGAGTTGCGGGTTGTAGGGGAGTATCAAGTAGCTGGTATCAAGTATCAGGACGCGAGTATCAGGAAAAGTGTTGCGAGTTATGTGTGAAGGAAGGAGAGGTGCATATAGCAATGAAAATAAGAATCAAGTAAATTTTAAGTAACAAGAAGGCTGACTGCTGATAGCTGCAAGCTGACAGCTAATAAACAGCCGATAGCTCAAAGGATATGTTTAAGAAATTAATCGCATTAAGTTTGCTCGCGACGAGTCTCACAGGGAGCATCGCAGCGCAGGATAAGCCATGGAAAAAGGGAATTCTCGTGGATGAGTTTATTTATGAATCGGCGCCGTTTCCACAGGCTCATGCTGCCACAATAGCTGAAACCCCCACGGGACTGGTAGCTGCTTTTTTCGGAGGTACGAAGGAGAGAAATCCCGACGTGTGTATTTACGTGAGCAGGCGTGAGAATGGGAAGTGGACTGCCCCGCAGAATGTGGCCGATGGGGTGATGCCCGACAAAAGATATCCAACCTGGAACCCTGTTTTGTA
This sequence comes from Pararcticibacter sp., assembly GCA_031981225.1. GTDB lineage: Bacteria > Bacteroidota > Bacteroidia > Sphingobacteriales > Sphingobacteriaceae > Arcticibacter. Next base: position 6,130 of record DALYUO010000224.1, on the reverse strand, counting down.
CCAGGTTCCAGGAGGGGAACTGTATCTGTTTTACAAGATTGGAGCAAGTCCGTCGACCTGGAAAGGGTGGGCGAGGATCTCCAAAGATGACGGAAAAACATGGTCGCAGGGCTTCCCTTTGCCTGAAGGATATATTGGACCGGTGAAAAATAAGCCTGTATTACTGAGTAACGGAAACCTGTTTGCACCTACGAGCACCGAAGGAAACAGTACCGGCAATAGCTGGCAAATACATTTTGAGGTGACTCCCGATCTCGGAAAAACATTCAGGAAGATAGGGCCGATTCAGGCGGAGAAGGGTCTAGACGCCATTCAGCCCAGTATTTTGAATCATGGCAAAGGGAAACTTCAGTTACTGGCAAGAAGCAGGAACAGAGCTATATTACAGTCATGGTCATATGATAATGGCGAAACATGGGAACCCCTGTCGAAGACCAACCTGCCAAATAACAATTCCGGAACCGACGCGGTCACCCTTAAGGACGGCCGACATGCGCTCATTTATAATCATGTGCTGCCTCCGGGCGACTTAGCAAAGGGGCCTCGCACGCCTTTGAACCTCTCTTTATCTAAAGACGGAAAAACCTGGTACGCAGCTGCAATCCTTGAAGATTCGCCCATCAGTCAGTACTCCTACCCGTCCATCATTCAGAGTAAAGATGGAATGATCCACGTGATTTATACATGGAGGAGGGAGAGAATTAAACATTTCGTGATTGATCCTTCAAAATTAAAGCTTAAGAAGATTGTAAATGGAGAATGGCCGAAAATGAAGGGATACGTTGCGCCTAAGGGAGCTGAAATTACAAACGACTAAGATAGTTTGAACAGGCAGTATAGAATGCATACTGCGATCAGGAGAATAAAAGATGTATAAAAGTTTCGTTGCCGGCTTTCTTATTTTTCTTGCGTCTTTCAGCAATGCCCAAACTGCTGATGAAGCTTTCAGAAAGCCATTAAAGGAGGTGATATCTGATATTGAAAATCAGTTCCATGTGAAAATTCGTTATTCTGAAGACCTTGTAAAGGATCGCATGGTAACTTATGCCGGGTGGCGGTTCAGACCGGATCTGGAGCAAACCCTTTTCAATGTAATGTCTTCACAGGATATTACGTTTGCTAAAGAGGGAGAGGGGAAATATAAACTTCAGAGCTTTCAGTACCATCTGAAAACTCCGCTTGAAGGAAAACAACAATTAGAGTACCTGTGGACGAGTTTTAATGACGTGCCGACCTGGGAGAATCGCAAGAAGGAGTTGCAGGAGTGCATGTGGAAGGCGCTTAAACTATCACCTCTTCCTGCCAAGCCAGCGGGTAAGCCCATTATCAGCAATAGACGAACCATGAATGGCTATACTATTGAGAATGTTGCTTTGGAAACCTTGCCCGGAGTATATGTTTGCGGTTCCTTATACCGGCCGCTGAATGCGAAAGGAAAACTTCCGGTAATCCTCAATCCCGACGGGCATTTCGGCGATGGAAGGTACAGGGCTGACTGCCAGTACCGCTGTGCTATGCAAGCTATGATGGGAGCTATTTCCTTCAGTTATGATCTTTTCGCTTGGGGCGAATCAGCGTTACAGTTTAAACCCTCTGATCACAGAAAGAGTCTCGCAATGAGTGTTCAGGCCTTAAATAGCATCAGAATCCTCGACTGGCTATTGTCTATGAAGAACGCCGACCCTAATCGTGTAGCTATTACCGGAGGATCAGGAGGCGGAAGTCAGACTATGCTGGTCACTGCTTTGGATGACCGGATCAAGCTCAGCGTGCCCGTAGTGATGATGTCGTCCTACCACAGCGGAGGCTGTCCCTGCGAAAGCGGGATGGGAGTTCACCTTTGTGGCGGAGGAACCAACAACGTCGAAATTGCGGCGATGGCAGCACCAAGGCCCCAGCTTGTTATTTCCGATGGGAAAGACTGGACCCAGCAGGTGCCACAGGTAGAATTTCCGTACCTTAAGAAGGTGTACGAATTTTACGGGAAGACCGGCGAGGCCGAGAATGCCCATTTTCCGCAGGAGGGCCATGATTACGGATTAAGCAAGCGCCTTGCTATGTACAATTTTATCGCGAAGCATTTTCACCTCGACATTAAGAAAGTG
>DALYUO010000224.1:0-4015 GCA_031981225.1 Pararcticibacter sp. | reverse complement strand
GCAGGACAAGGAAGGCAGAATTGACGAATCAGGGGTAATCATAGAAAAATATCCGGCCATGTATGTGTTTGGAGAAAAGGGGGAGGGCCTGCCAGCCAATGCAGTGAAGGATTTTGCTCAATTGGAAGCGATGTTTAAATAGATGTGAGTATTTAGATATGAGGTAATAGATACTAGAGCGCTAACTATACAATCTATTACCTAATCTCTCATATCTCAATACAGCGAAATATTCTATTACCTAATCTCTCATATCTCAATACTACAATAATATAACAATGAAAAACAAAACTATCAGCAGACGGCATTTTATTGCCGGCACAGCAGTAGCGTCAGCAGGATTACTAATGCCGGGCAGCCTCGCTTGGGCATTGACCAATAAGAAGCAGCGGTATAAGATTGCTGTGGTAGATCTGATGATCCTGAAACGTCAGAAACTGAGCGCCTTTCAGCTTGCCAAAGAGATAGGGGCAGATGGGCTTGAAGTAGACATGGGCGGCTTGGGTAACCGTGAGACGTTTGATAACAAGCTTTCAGATCCAATAATAAGACAGCAGTTCCTCGATAAAGCAAAAGAACTAAATCTCGGAATTTGCTCCCTTGCAATGACGGGCTTCTTTGCCCAGTCGTTTGCTGCAAGGCCTACCTGGCAGAGGATGATTCAGGACTGTATAGATACGATGAAGGCAATGGGAGTGAAGGTCGCTTTTCTTCCCCTGGGAGTGCAGGGAGACCTTGTAAAGAACCCTGAATTAAGGCCTGCAATTGTAGAAAGATTGCAAGTCGCCGGGAAAATGGCTCAGCAGGCTGGTGTGGTTATCGGAATAGAAACTTCTCTGGACGCGAGAGCAGAGGTGCAATTACTTAAAGATATTGGTTCCGATGCAATAAAGATCTATTTCAAATTTGCCAACCCTGTGAAGGCCGGAAGAGATTTATGTCAGGAACTAAAGATCCTGGGGAAGAAACGGATCTGTATGATCCATTGTACAAATGAAGATGGAGTATGGCTGCAGAACGATCCGGCAATCAATATGCAGGAGGTTAAACACACGCTCGATAAAATGGGCTGGGAGGGTTGGCTGGTGGTAGAACGCTCGCGCGACCAGAAGAACCCTACAAATGTGAAATGGAACTTCGGCGCTAATGTAGCCTATCTGAAGAAGGTATTTCAGGGAAATAAATAGGCTACGACCAAAAAAAGACAGGGTTACGCTAAATATAATATGACCTATTATATTTTTTATAAAGTTAAGATTATCAGTTGATTTGTACTTTAAACTTGCACTTATTACAAATAACTTAACCCTAGCCAGTGGAGTCCAGCGCCGGTACCGGTTGCTTCTTAGAAAAAGCCCTCCTCTTCCTGATCTGACCAGAAGGCTGCATATCACGTGATTTACCGGAATTTACATCTATTCTCCGTCCTTTTTTCTTGCCAAACTTACGTCCGTACCAGATCAGGAAACCCGTTACCGGAAGACTTGCCCCAATCAGCGAAGCGAGGAAGGCCAGTACTTTTCCTGGAAAGCCCAGAATGCTGCCAACATGGATATCATAGTTCATTTTACGTAACTTCTCACCGAAGGAAGCTTCGTTGTAAGCTACAGAGTAAGCATCGCGACGTTTCAGTTCTTTCAATGTATGCTGGTCGAAGCTATAGCCCTGACTATTGTAAAACTGCCCTTTGTTAGGATAAACCGAAATATCGATTGCAGCTTTTGGGTGCGATGTATCCGCAAAACTATAATAGAAGCCCATTGATTTGGGATGCCTCGCGATCACTTTGGCCCAGGCCCCATCCATCGCTTGAGCAGGTGTAAGAAATTTGCCTTTCTGCAGAGAATCTGACTCCATCCTTTTATATTCAGCCAGCTTATCTCCACCCGAAGTAACCCAGTATAACCCTTCGCTGTACCATTTGATACCGTACACCATTCCGGTGAGGGCAATAGCTGCCAGGAATAGCAGCGAATAGAAGCCAACCACATTATGCAGGTCGAGATTTACCCTCTTGAAGGAGGCGCCCCATTTAATCGTGAAGCTCTTCCTGCGGGTCGACCTGTTCCATTTCTTAGGATACCACCATATTAGTCCGGTGATAAGCAATACTACAAACACCAATGTTCCGTAGTTTACGATCGGCCTGCCAATCCCGGAAGGCAACCATAGAAACCTGTGTCCATTGAGGATGAATCTGAAAAAATCGGTTTCTCCCTTCTTTCGCACTTCTTCGCTAATCACCTCGCCAGTGTAGGGATTGATTTTCAGAAGCGTTCCCCCGCTTCTGCGGTCGCGCGGCCCTGCATCAGCAGATCTGAGGTTAAGGTTGATTGCCCGGCCTTGCTGATAATTGGCATAGGATGGTATCTTATCAGGATGCCGCTTTGCAGCGATATCTATTAGCTGGGAAGGCATAAGTACAGGCTTGTTCTGCCATTCTACCTTAGATTCCGGCTCAAGTAAACCCGTGATTTCTTCATTAAAAACCCAAATACAGCCCGTAAGGCAAACAACCAGCACAATGATACCCGATATCAGTCCCAGCCACAAATGGAGCCAGTTATTGATCCTTTTAAAAAGTGAATCCTTCTGTTTCGTTCTTGCAGGTGACTGTTTCATAGGTCATTGTACTGTGTTAAAAACCAATTGATTATTTGAAACGGTAAGCAATACTTAGCCTCGCGTTTCGGGGCATGTCGTATATGTATGTATAGTAATTAACATTTGTTGGACTTACCCTCGCAGGTTGTATTTCAGTATAAGAACCCTGAGTAAGCAATCTACGATCAAGCAGGATGTTCACCAAACACGAAATACTTAGTTTGCCTTTTTCATATGTTGCGCCTGCATCAAAACGATAATATTCGGGTAACATCAAGGGCTTAGCTGTTGTTCCTGCGTACCTGTCAAGATGAATCTGGTATCCACCCGTTAATCCGAAACCATCCAGTAATGATCCTTGCTTTTTATAGCGGTATGACAACCAGCCGTTTGTAAGGTGTTTTACGGAATTGGCAATGTGTCTGCCGACTAACTCAGGTTTGTTATCTTTACTGACCTTAGCGTCTGTAAATGCATAGTTTAACACAACATTTAACCCGCTTACGATTTCGCCCACAATATCCAGTTCAATGCCTTTAGATTCAATTTCACCTAATTGAACCTGAGCATTTGGATTTATTGCACGATGTTCGGGATCTAAATCTTGAGTAAGCACGTTTTTCTTAGTGATCTTATAAGCTGCAATTGTGGTATTCCATTTTCCGTCAAACCAGTCTTTCTTCAAACCCAACTCAATGTTATTTCCCCTGACTGGTTTAAATGGGTCACCTGCAAAGTCCTGGCCTCCTACAGGCAGGAAACTCTGATCATATAATGCATATGCTGAGAAATCTTTTGTCACCGAGTAACTCAGACCCACTCTGGGACTAAATATATTGTCTGAGATATGTGTCTTGTTAGTCTTACCAACAGTTACCGCGTGGGTAAAACGACCAGCTAGTGTTAAACGAAGCTTTTCTTCCAGCATACGAATCTCGTCCTGTAGATAAACTCCTGTATAAGTAAGGTTTGTCATGTATGCGCTTGAGCCAGAGCGTATCTGGATACTTCTTGATCGGTCGAAAACCGGGATGCTATCCATTGGAATACCGTATTCCGGGTTATAGATATTAAACACCTTATTATCCCCCAATCGAAGATCAGGTTCCTGGGCACTCGCAAAGTCCCCCCAGGTTTTCAGGTTGCCCATATCCACCCCAGCCATTAATCTGTGGATCACCGGACCTGTAGCCAGATCACCTATAATACTTACTTGCGCATTTTTATTGATTGCTAACTCTTCACTGATATTTAAATATCGCTTCATGTCACCGTTGAGAGCAATCTCAGATGGCCAGGGGGTGCCGCCAAATAAACCGTACCGAACATAAGCTACCTGGGCGTTTATCTTCCAGTCGTTGGTTAGCTTATGGTTGAAATACAATGTTGCATTGTGATCATATAATTTATT
>DALYUO010000223.1:5805-8094 GCA_031981225.1 Pararcticibacter sp. | reverse complement strand
TTTTGTTTCCATACACTTCTTGTTGGGTGTATAGCTTTTTTAGGAATCGACAAAATTCTCTGCTCCTCTAAACGTATGAAAATGCGTCATCGGCTTTGCGCATATTCCTCGTTTATACCAATTGCTTTAAACATCGACTCTACCACATAGATCAGCCGGATGTTTTCCTCAAGATGCCCGTGCTGAACTTCAATATTAAAATAAGGGATTTTATTTACCTGAGCATAAACCGATAGTGAGCCATCAGCTGGCCCCGAAGGGCTCTGCAGAACCACATTTATATTTTGCTGCTTCAGGAAATTAAAAAAGGCAGGATCGGTTACCAAAATAAGGTCGTCAGGATCCATCGCAGGGTTAATGTATACGCTGTCTGCCGTGCGATATAAATAATTCCCTTCAAGATACGATTCAATACTGAATTTCCCGTCCGAATTATTATGAAGCGTAATGATATAACCTGCAGTATCAGGATTATATACTTTAAGCGCTAGTCGGGCCAGATCGCGCGCTTTTTGAACAGCCAGGGAGTCCTCTCTCCCCGCACTATATCTTCTCAGACTCAGATATGCTCCCACGTCGTTAAAAATTTGATTAGGATCGAAAGACAATAAAGAAGGCCTGCTGCCGAACGTTATATTCCTTTTATTGCCATACTGCAGTTCCGTTAAACTACCTCCGTTACTTTTACAAAATGCGTGAGCAGCTCTTACACCTGTATTTTCGTCGTCATGAAGCACTAAAAAATTGAGATTTGCTTTTTTATAGGTCGATTTAAGTATGTCTACTGTCTTATTAGGAAAAACAAAAGAAATCGATTCCAGTACTTCAGGAACGGTATCCTGTTGTGCCTGGACAATGCCAGGACATAAACATATAAATGCGAATATTAATCGGGCTAATTTCAACATAACTGTTCACTTAATTTTTGATTTTTCACCATTCCGGATCGAGATCCAGGGGCCGGGGTCTTTTCACAGGATTAACGTTTAACCATTGTTAAGTTAATAGTCGTAAATAGATGTATTCATCAGAGAGTCCGGAAACTCCGGTCCTAAAATAGGCATTTTTCATCAAAACGCTCCTGCAGTTCCAAAAATGGCGATATGCCGTAGATTCGTGTTAGCGCTAGTCATGGTATCTTGTTACTAGTGTATACTGGCGATGAAACTCCTTCAGGGACCAGTTTATTTAACAAATTTTAACATAAATTTTTTCGCTCATATTTAGCTAAAAGCTATTTGTCTTTTTAAGTTTGCCAAGCCAAATAAAAGATTCATGGAAGAATTAGTAAATAGTAATTCATCGTACTCAACAGATATCAGGGCCCTGAACGAAATGATTCAGAGGGAAAGTGCTTTTATCGACCTTTTAATGATGGAGATGGATAAAGTTATTATCGGTCAGAAATACATGGTAGAACGACTGATGATAGGACTTTTAGCAGATGGCCATATCCTTTTAGAAGGCGTACCGGGACTGGCCAAGACACTTGCCATCAATACGCTGGCGAAAGCAGTGCAGGCTGACTTTAGCAGGATACAGTTCACACCCGACCTATTACCGGCCGATTTGGTGGGGACAATGATATACAATCAGAAAAAGGATGAGTTTATTGTCAGAAAAGGCCCTATATTCTCTAATTTTATTCTGGCCGACGAAATAAACAGAGCGCCAGCCAAAGTACAGAGCGCACTGCTGGAATCGATGCAGGAAAGACAGGTAACCATAGGCGACCAGACTTTCCCGCTACCCTCCCCTTTCCTGGTACTGGCTACCCAGAACCCTATTGAGCAGGAAGGAACTTATCCTCTTCCTGAAGCGCAAACCGACCGCTTTATGCTAAAGGTTGTCATCGGGTATCCCAACAAGGAAGAAGAAAAACGGATCATGCGCGCTAATATTAGTCCTCAGGGAATGTTAAAACCCAATGCAATCATTCGTCCGGAAGAAATTATTAAAGCAAGGCAAGTAGTGAGGGAGGTGTATATGGACGAAAAGATTGAGCAATATATTATCGATATTGTTTTTGCTACAAGGTTCCCCGATCAATATAAATTGCCGGACTACAAGAACCTGATCAGCTATGGTGCATCTCCCCGTGCAAGTATCAGTCTTGCTCTGGCAGCGAAAGCCCTCGCCTTCATTAAAAGAAGAGGCTATGTGATCCCCGAGGATGTACGGGCTGTTTGTCACGATGTTCTGCGGCATCGCATCGGCTTGAGCTACGAAGCTGAAGCAGAAAATATCACTACAGAGGATATAATCACAGGGATCCTGAATGTAGTAGAG
>DALYUO010000223.1:2671-5795 GCA_031981225.1 Pararcticibacter sp. | reverse complement strand
TGAGAGTGGAAAGCTGAAAGGTAAAAGCCTGAAGGGTGAAGCTGAAGGGTAAAGCTGAAATTTGAAAAAGCCAATCGCCAATAGCTAATTGCTAATTGCTTATTTCTAAACATGGCAAAAGACACTAAAGATCTGCTGAATAAAGTAAGGAAAATTGAAATCAAGACCCGGGGCTTGAGTACCAACCTCCTGTCTGGCGAGTACCAGTCGGCTTTTAAAGGGCGGGGAATGGCTTTTAGCGAGGTTAGGGAATATGAACCGGGTGACGAGATACGGACGATTGACTGGAATGTAACGGCCCGCTTTAATCATCCCTACGTAAAGGTATTTAACGAAGAACGCGAGCTTTCGGTGATGCTTCTTATGGATGTGAGCAGATCTGAAGTCTTCGGCACTGTTAAACAGCAAAAGCAGGACCTGGCAACGGAGCTTTGCGCGGTACTTGCTTTTTCGGCTATTCAGAATAACGACAAGGTCGGTGTGATCTTTTTCAGTGATAAGATCGAGAAATTTATTCCGCCGAAAAAAGGAAGAAGCCATATCCTGATGATCATCAGAGAACTGCTGGCCTTTACACCTGAAAGTAAAGGAACCGATGTTGCCGAAGCCTTAAGATATTTCACCAGCGTCATCCGAAAAAGATGCACCGCTTTTGTCATCTCCGATTTTATCAGTCCTTCCTTCGAACAGGCGCTGAAGATTGCCAATAAAAAACACGACGTTATTGCCCTCCGGCTTTACGACAAGCATGAAGATGAGTTTCCCGATATGGGACTCATCCCAGTTCAGGACGCAGAAACAGGTGAATTTCATTGGATCAATACAGGAGATAAGAAGGTAAGGAATGCCTTTAAAGCTGAAAGTCTCCGAAGGAATGTCGCCTTGTCCGACCAGTTCAGAAAGTCGGGGGTTGATTTTACAAGTATCGGGACACACGAATCGTATATTAAGCATTTAATAACACTGTTTAAAAAACGGGAAGGCCGCAGATGAAGAAGAAAACCTATTTGAACTACAGCCTGTTTTTTGTGCTGTTTTTAATGTTATTTTCACAAACTGCCTGGTCGCAGGACGTCAAGGTAGAAGCCCGGCTCGACAACGTGTCTATCCCTCTCGGCGGACAAACATTATTGCATCTGAGCATTCAATTCCCGGCTAAAGACAGCGTAAAACTCCCGGTTTTAAAAGATACTATTCTGGCAAAAGTTCAGATCCTTGAAAGCAAAACAGATACTGCATTCAACAAGGATGATGTTAGCATTGAAACGATTACCCGCCATATCCGGATAACATCCTTCGAACCGGGAACGTATACCATCCCTCCTTTTACATTCAATACCAGCAGGGGCAGCTTTGCCACCAAAGAGCTGACGCTACAGGTGCTGTCAGTTGATGTGGATACCACAAAAGCGTTTTATGATATTAAGCAGCCTTTAGCGGTATCCTATACCTTAATGGACTGGACCAAAGACAACTGGTTATTGATCGCAGGCATCTTGCTGTTAATAATAGCAGCAATCGCTGTTTTCTATTATCTGAAGAAACGACCAAAGAAAGTAGTGGAAGTGAAGGAGGTAAAAGCGGCCGTTCCCGAGCATGAGCTTGCCTTACAAAAGCTTCAGGCTTTACGTTATAAAAAGCTGTGGCAGCAGGAACAGGTTAAATTATACCACAGTGAATTGAGCGATATCGTGAGGGAATATCTCGAAAAGCGGTATCTGATAAAAGCGCTTGAGCAAACAAGCGGAGAAATCTTGTCGAGCCTGCGGTCAGCCGAGATGCAAGACGACGACAGAACGAAGCTACGGCAGATCCTCACCCTGGCCGACCTAGTAAAGTTTGCAAAAGAACAGCCATTGCCAGCCGACAACGAACGCAGCATGGAGAATGCAGTCAGCTTTGTGGAACACACTAAAAAGACTCAGCAAATCACGGTAAATAAAGAAGATAACAGTAGTAATGGACTTACTTAAAGGAATAGAATTTGCCAATCCGGGATTCTTCTGGTTACTGATCAGTATACCCTTGATCGTTGGGTGGTATATCTGGAAAGAAAAAGAACTGCAGGGCAATCTTACAGTAGCTACACTCCAGGGATTCGCTGTTCCCTCGAACAGGTTTTTACCCCGCCTGCGACATTCGGGCATTATACTAAGGTCATTATCGCTTGCAGCTCTGATAATTGCCCTGGCGCGTCCTCAATCGTCATTGAGCTGGCAAAATACAACTACCGAGGGTATAGACATTATTATTGCTTCGGATATTTCGGGAAGTATGCTTGCAGAAGACTTCAAACCCAATCGTTTGCAGGCAGGGAAAAACATAGCAATAGATTTCATCAAAGCACGGCCCGACGACCGCATCGGTCTGGTAGTATTCAGCGGCGAAAGCTTTACTCAGTGCCCGCTAACGATAGATCACGATGTGCTGATCAATATGTTCAATGGTATACAAAATGGTATGATCGAAGACGGCACTGCCATTGGAATGGGACTGGCCACCGCTGTGAACCGGCTTAAGGACAGTGAAGCAAAAAGCAAAGTGGTCATCCTCCTTACAGATGGATCTAATAATGCGGGCTCCATCCCTCCGCTTACAGCAGCCGAAATTGCAAAGCACTTTAATGTCAGGGTATATACCGTAGGAGTTGGCACCAACGGATACGCCCCCTACCCGGTGCCCTCTCCGTATGGCGGGATTACCTATCAGCGGATGCCTGTTCAGATAGACGAAGCCACACTCGGCAAAATTGCCTCTACAACCGGCGGGAAATACTTCAGGGCTACCAACAACGAAAAACTGAAGGCGATATACGAGCAGATTGACAAGATGGAAAAGGCCAGAATAGATGTTACCCAGTATCGTAAAAAAACAGAAGTGTTTTGGCCGTTTGCGCTGGCCGCCCTGTTTTTTCTTTTGCTTGAGTTTGTTTTAAGGAATACTGTATTTAAAGGAGCTTTAACTTAGAAGATGCTACGTTTTGAACATATAGAATTTTTATGGGGACTGGCCCTCATCCCTGTTCTGATAATTCTTTTTTTCAGGGTAAGCCGCTGGAAAAAGAAAGCGAGGGCGAGGCTGGGCGATCCGGATGTTATAAAGCAGATCATGCCCGAGGTGTCGT
>DALYUO010000223.1:1664-2661 GCA_031981225.1 Pararcticibacter sp. | reverse complement strand
GGTGTCGTTTTCAAAACCCTGGTTAAAATTTGTGATTTTTGCGTTGGCATACACTATGCTTGTTGTAGGCCTGGCTAATCCGCAGATAGGCTCGAAAATGGAAGAAGTAAAACGAAAGGGAGCCGATCTGATGATCCTTCTCGACGTATCGAACAGTATGCTGGCCCAGGACCTTGCACCCGACCGCCTCGAGAATGCCAAAAGAGCTATTGCCCAGTTGATCGACAATCTTCATGACGATCGCATCGGGATGATCGTTTTTGCCGGTCAGGCTTATGTTCAGCTGCCCATTACGAGCGACTATTCGGCTGCCAGATTATTCCTGAACACCATCAATACAGACATGGTTCCAACTCAGGGAACAGCTATAGGCGAAGCTATTGCAATGGGAATGAGATCTTTTGACTTCAAAGATGGCATGAGCAAAGCAATGATCGTCATGACCGATGGCGAAAACCATGAAGACGATGCTGTTGCGGCCGCAGCTGCGTCGAGAGAAAAAGATGTAGCCATACATGTTATTGGCTTAGGCTCAGCAGAAGGCGCCCCGGTTCCCTTGTACAAAAACGGTAAGGTTGCCGGCTTTCATACCGACAGCGCCGGTCACACGGTAGTAAGCAAATTAAATGAGGACATGTGCCGTCAAATAGCGACCGCAGGCGGCGGAGCTTACGTGCGGGCAACAAACGGCAACAGCGGCCTCAATATTGTTATGGACGAAATTGGCAAAATGCAGAGGAAGGAGTACGGCAGCAAATCCTTCAAGGACTTTGAAGACCGCTTCCAGGTTTTCCTTACGGTTGCATTTTTCCTGATACTGATTGAGTTTTTTATCTATAACCGCAAGAACAGGAGATTAAGCAGGTTAAAATTATTTGAAGTAAAAAAGCCATGAAGCGATCGATTCTAATTATGATATGGGTGTTGCAGGCTTCCTTTATTTTTGGCCAGCAAGTAAAAAAACACATCGTCAAAGGAAATGAGTTATACCAGCAGC
>DALYUO010000223.1:422-1642 GCA_031981225.1 Pararcticibacter sp. | reverse complement strand
AAAGAGGCCGAAACAAACTACAGGAAGTCGGTTGATCCGAAGGCACATTCGATAGAAGGAACTTTTAACCTTGGTGATGCTCTTTATAAGCAAAAGAAGTTTGCTGAAGCGGCTGAACAGTTCAGCAAAATAGCTGCCTCGGCAACAGATAAACGGGTTTTATCACACGCATACCATAATCTGGGCAATTCATTGCTATCGTCAAAAAAAATAGAGGAGAGTATTGAAGCCTATAAAAAAGCCCTCCTGAATAATCCAAATGATGATCAGACCCGGTACAATCTTGCTTACGCCCGGGAGCTCCTGAAACAACAGCAACAGAATAAGCAGAACCAGAACAAACAGAGTAAGCAGAACCAGAATAATAAAGATCAGGACAAAAAGGATCAGCAGAACAAAGACCACGACAAACAGAACCAGAATAAGAAAGACCAGCAGAAAGACCAGAAGCCAAACCCTAACGAGCTATCAAAAGAAGACGCTGAGCGAATGCTCGAAGCCTTAAACAATCAGGAACAGGGCACGCAGGATAAGCTCAAAAACAAAAAGTTAAAAGGCGGGAAAGTCCGTATTACAAAAGACTGGTAGCTCCGTAATTATTTACAATAATGATTCTGAGACATTATATATTATTATTTGCACTATTCTTCACCAACTGGCTGTATGCCCAGAATATACGCTTTAGCGCTTCCGCCAGTAAAAGCGAGGTCGCTACAGGCGAAGAATTTGAAGTTACATTTTCTGTGAACGCAAATGGCGATCGCTTTAGTCCTCCCGAATTCAATGGTTTCCAGGTATTGGGGGGGCCAAATATGTCGTCGAGTATGACTTCCATAAACGGCAATATGACTGTAAGTACGTCCTATAGCTACTACCTTATGGCGGTAAAAGAAGGTGCATTTACCATTGGCCCTGCTTCAATAAGCGCTAACGGAAAGACATACAGAACAAACCCGCTCAGGATCAGAGTAGTTAAAGGACGTGCAGTGCCGCAAAGCAACAGTAGCCCCGCTCCTTCTGTTCCTCAGGAAGACTTTGAAGAAAGCCGACCCGAAAATCTATCGAACTCGCTGTTTCTGCGCGCTGTAACCGATAAGAACAACGTGTATCAGGGACAGCAGCTTACCCTGAGCTTTAAGCTGTATACAAGGGTGTCTATTGTAGCAAGTCAGGTAGACAAGATCCCCGACCGTAACGGGTTCTGGAGTGAAGACATTAAA
>DALYUO010000223.1:0-363 GCA_031981225.1 Pararcticibacter sp. | reverse complement strand
TCCCCGAACACTCAGGTAACCTGAGAATTGAGCCAGTGGAAATGACTTTTGTCGTACGTCAGAAGGCGCCGGCGAGAACGCTCATGGATGAGTTTTTCGGCACGTATGAAGATGTAAAGTATAAAGTAAAAAGCACTCCTTTAACCGTTCGTGTGAAGCCGCTGCCAACAGCAGGAAAACCCGAAGGGTTTACAGGAGCAGTGGGCCAGTTCAAAGCAGAAGCTACTTTAGATAAAAAAGAGCTCAAAGCCAATGAAGCACTGAACTATACTCTTAAAATCTCTGGATCCGGAAACCTGAAACTAATAAAAGAACCGGCAGTCAATTTCCCGGCCGACTTTGAAAAGTACGACCCAAAGATCA
>DALYUO010000222.1:0-8095 GCA_031981225.1 Pararcticibacter sp. | reverse complement strand
CATATCCTCCGGCTGCCAATGCCAGGCGAGCACGTAGTCCTTTAGCAAATGCTTTATTCACACGTTCCACAGACTTGGTAGCTGGTGTTTCATTAGGCCAGGCTAACAGGTTAGAAGCCTCTTCCAGATCGGCAAGTAACTGTTTATAAATAACATCCCTGTCGCTTCTCGGCAAATAAAGCGTTTCTGAACTAATGGGTTCAAACCGGGCAGGGACATCGCCCCAACCTTTTATAAGGTCACTATATACCACTGCCCTCAGAGTTAACATTTCCCCTAAAATCTGTGCCAGCTGCGGGTTATGTTCAACGTCACCATAGGTTCTGATCCCTCTGATAGCCAGATTTGCTCTTTCAATACCTTCATAAAACTTCGCCCAGGCATTGTTATCAGTATTCATCTGGCTGTTATTCACATTGGTATTATAATTTGACAACCGCGATTTATCGTCATCAATGCTCTTTAAACTGTTGCTAATTTCAGTGTCGGTATTGATCCCATAAAAAACAAGGTATCTTCCCCTGTAAGAATTGGTTTCAGCAAACGACTGTATAATGCCTGCGATAGCGCCTTCCGCTAAAGCTGGAGTAGAAAAAATAACAGCCTCATCCAGGGATGACTGAGTAGGCGCTTCAAGCATATCTTTACAACTGCTTATAAAAGTGATGCCGGCTACAGCTATAATTATTTTTACAATCTTTTTCATCTCTCTCGTAATTAATAAAGTAGGCAAACTAAAAGTTAACATTAAGGCCAAATACAAATGACCTGCTTCTGGGATAGGCTGAATAGTCGACACCTGGCGTAAGCGGTGTTTTGCGGCGTGTGGAGACCTCTGGATCGAAACCCGAATAATTAGTCAGGAGCCAAAGGTTATACCCGGAGGCATATACCCTTAAACTCTTCATCCGAAGTTTAGATGATAACGAAAACGGAAGTGTGTATCCCACTGTCAGCGTCGATAGTCTCAGGAACGACCCGTCTTCCACAGCCCAATCGGTCAGAACATAACTCTTCATGAAAGGCGACCACATCGTAGTATTGGCATTCATGGCTTCAAGCTCGGCAGCATCATTGCTGATTGTACCATCATCACGCAGGTTAGTCCAGCGGTTGCCGCTTTCCATAATGGAAATCATATTCCTCGAACTGTACTTACTGGTGGAAGTATATTCTATCTTATTGGCATTATAGATATCGTTGCCGTAGCTGTAGTTGAAATAAGCGCCTACATCAAAGTTGAATATCCTTGAAGTTACAGAGAAACCTCCGGTATGACGTGGGTTTGTATTCCCGATAATTGAAATATCGTCAGCTGTAATCTTGCTATTATCATTCCCCGGAGTTATATCCTTGAGCTTCATAGAACCCGGACGAAGATTTCCTACGATCGGGCTGGCATCGACCACACCTGGTTTCAACTTCCACGATCCGTTATAAGGCTCAAAATCAGAAACCTCATATCTGCCGTCAACCTGATACCCTTGAATCCTGCCTACAGGTCCGCCTGGCTTTGCTATATAGTCCGCACCTATTTCGGAAGACGCCCAGCCAGAGTACCCCGCAACATATCTCACAACATCTCCTAAGGTATTCACTTTATTCCGGTTAAACGCCATATTAGCGTTTACAGTGAGATCAAAGTTCTTTTTCCTCACAGCGCTCCAGTTCAAAGAGAATTCTAAACCTTTGTTTTGCGTCTGTCCCAAATTCCGGTATTGGATATCATAACCTGTACCGGCTACGGGATATTCGATCAGTAAGTCATTCGTCTTGTTTAAATAAGCTTCGATAGTACCATTGATCTTTGTTTTAAATAGTGAAAAATCGAGCCCCAGGTTTTGAGTAACTGTTGTCTCCCACTTCAAATCAGGATTGGCCATTATCTTTAACGGACTCCAATAGCTGCTAAACCCATTCACCCATGAAGTATTCTGACTTATAAATGGCTGGACAATCACGCCAGATGGAATACGGTTATTCCCTGCTTCCCCATAACTGCCACGCAGCTTAAGATCGGATAGCCAGGATTTTGTGTCCTCCATAAACTCTTCATCCGAAATTCGCCATGCTCCCGAAAAAGAAGGAAAATATCCCCAACGATTACCATCCGAGAACTTCGAAGACCCGTCCGCTCTAAAAGTAGCTGCGAAAAGATATTTCCCCTTGTAATCGTAGTTCAGTCGACCAAATAAAGAAAACAGTGTCTCCTTCGGAGAATAAAAATTATTAATAAATTTTTCTCCTTCAAGAGTGGTTAATTTTCTCGCCTTGTCAAAATCAAACGTCGATGGATATCCATGAACAGTATTGGTTAAAACGATTTCCTCGGTTCTAATATATTCTTCTCCTAATAAAAGAGTCAGACTGTGGTTTTTATTCAAATACTTCTTAAAATCAAAGTTCAGCGTATTTGTATTTCTGAAGCTGTTTCTGTTGGTATTAGTAAAAATAACTGCAGGACGATTTTGAAAAGTCGCACCCGGAGCATTTCTTACATAATATGTAGTGGTTCCGTAAAAACGGTCCTGATCGTTCCTGTAACCGTCATATCCCACTTCAGATCTCAGGCGCAGGGCAGGGATCACCTGATAATTCACTGCTCCATTTAAATTATACGTTTTACGGTCAACATACTGATCGTTATCAGAAATGGAAACCAAAGGATTATATAAATTGAAATCGTCATTAGTTTCAGTACTTGTTGTTAATCCGGACACAGGGAAAGGAGGATAGATCATTGCATTCTTCAAGCGCGAATCTGCAGATGACTTCTCGTTTTGCTCATTAGCTCCCCCGCCTTCGGTTTTTGTATTGGCGTAACGAACCCCAAAATCCAGCGTCAGCTTGTCAAACAATTTATGATTAAGCTTAAAATTGAGGTTTTGCCTTTCAAAACCCGAAAGTTGCATAATGGCTTTGTCTTTTACGTAACTGTGACTAAGGGCATATTTCGTCTTTTCACCACCTCCATTTATATTTAGATTTTGATTAAACGTCGTTCCGGTACGTCCGAAAATGATATCCTGCCAGTCGTTAGGCACCACATTCCGGTACAGATCAATATCCTGATAATTACCAAAATACTTGGTATAGTCATCTGTATTATTGTTGTCGAGAAGCGACCGTTCGTATTGCCAAGTCACGTAATCGAAAGGAGATAGTACGTCGAGCTTCTTTGCCTGATTCCTTACTCCAGTAAATACATTGTAACTAATGTTTGTTTTCCCGTTCTTACTGCTTTTTGTCGTAATTACTACTACACCATTTGCTCCCCTCGAACCGTAAATAGCAGTGGACGAAGCATCTTTAAGAATATCTATGGATTCGATATCTGCAGGAGCAATGTCCGAAATTGAGTTTAAAGGGAAACCGTCAACGATATACAGGGGAGAGTTATCTCCGGTAATAGAACCGCCGCCTCTTACTCTCACAACCATCTCAGCATCAGGAGAACCTTCTGTCGTAGATATCTGCACTCCCGAAACCCTTCCCGCAATAGCCTCTAACGCAGATGACACCGGTGCCGCCGCAATCGTTTCCGCATTTACCGATGCAACCGCTCCCGTCAAATCTTTCTTCGTCACCGTTCCATATCCAATTACCACTACCTCATCAAGCTGACTGTTTGATGCTTTTAACGTCACTTTCAACGTCTTCCTCCCCTGTACCGGAACTTCTATAGTTTCGAAGCCAACATAGGTAAATACTAATACCGCATTTTCAGCAGCAGTCACCTTAAAACTTCCTGTAGCATCAGTGGAAACACCTTTGGAGGTGCCTTTGATTTTTACGGAAACTCCTATCAACTCTTCTCCTTTGACATCAACAACTTTTCCCGTAATCACGATATCGGCCAAAGGTTCCTTCTTGTCTTTAATAACTATCAGTTGGTTTTCAAGGGCTTGATAACTAAGGTTGGTGCCTCTCAACAGTTCTTCCATGGCTGCGTCAATAGTGGCATCTGAAAGTGTAACGGATACTTTATTACGTATCCCCTCTAAGTTTTCGTTGTATAAAAACCGATACGAAGTTTGTCCTTCGATCTGACGAATCACATTAGAGATTGCCGATTTCTTTACTTCCAGGTTTATCTTGTTTTGCGAAAAACCTGCTGCCGATACTGATACAGTAAAGATTATGATCAGCATTATGGTTAGTTTCATAGTAAGGACAAGCTTTTGCAATAACGATTTTTGTGAAATCGTATAAAAACATTTCATACTTTTACATTAGGTTAAATCAAACATCCCCAACCCGTCACGGTTGGGATTCTACTACTAAAAAATTTAATCTGTTTTGAACGGGGAATGCGTCACCATTCTCCGTTTTTTCTTTTAGCCAGGCGCCAGATTATTCAGATGACTTAATAAATACTTCACGTCCATATACTTTATATTTAAATGATGCTACTTTCTGTAATGCGTTAAAGGCCTCTACTACTGTCTCCTGCTCGAATGAACCGTTAAATTTTATACTCCTCACTTTTTCGTCTTCAAACTGTATTTTAATGTCGTACCATCTCTCCAGCTTTCTGGCTAGTTCTTCAAAGTTCTCGCCTCTGAATTCGATACGATTATAAATCCACGACGTTTCAATATGCTCGTCTTCCTTAAGTTTTTTATCAAGATTCAGAATCTTAAAATCTTCCTTTTTGGGTAATACTAAAGAAGCTGACTCAATCGGTACAATCAGTTTCTGATTGGGCTTTAATAATATTCGCGGCGTAGATCCAGATGTATTTTCAGTCACTTCAATACTGCCCCTCAAAAGCGTTGTTTCAATATCCCTGTCATCCTCGTAACACTTAACGTTAAAAGCAGTACCAAGTACCTTTATGCTTATCTTCCCTGCGTATACGATAAATGGCCTGTTAGGGTTCTTAACAATATCAAAAAAAGCCTCCCCCACGAGACGCACCTTTCTCACTTTCTCATTGAATGCAGCATCGTAGTATAACTTTGAATCCCCGTTTAACCAAACGCTTGATCCGTCGGGAAGTAAAATCTTCGTTCTTGAGCCGTTTTTTACAGCCACAACTTCCTGCTTTTTTTCGGCGATTTCCTTATTATCCGGTCGGGGATAATAATAAAGAACTAAAACAACTGCAATGGTTGCTGCGTACAGAAGCTTAAACGAACGGCCGAATAAAAATCTCCAAATACTATCCTCTTTACTTATCTCCTCCTCAGTAGCGGTTCCTGATCTTTCTTCTTCCGCCTTTTTCAAGATACTTTTAACACGCGTTTTTTCGTTCCTGTCTTGAATGGAAGTTGAATGGGGCTCAGCGTTAACATTCCACAGTTTTTTCAACATATGGTACTGCTGCTGCAACTCAGGCTCGTAATCCAGATAGTCTGACAGCTCGTTGGACTCTTCAGGGCTTGCCTCTCCGCTTAAGGAGCGCGCCATCAGTTTCCATATTCTGTCTTTATTATCCATTACGGTATTACCTGCTTTTTATATTAAGACAGCCGTATTGAAAACTTCTACTAAAAAAATCTGTATTTTTTTTATTCAGGTAAATGAACGCGGGCCCGTTTGCTTTTATCAACAGAAAGAGCAGCACAAAGCCTTTTCACAGCAATCGCCATTTGGGCGTCAATCGTGTTAACAGAAATATTTAAAATCTCGGCTACTTCCTTGTACTTCAAGCCATCTTCCCTTATTAACCGGAAGATTAATTTACAGCGCTTTGGAAGCAAGTCAAGCGTTTGCTGCATCAACTGCATCATTTCAGAAGTTACAAGTAGATCATGAGGCGTGTAACTCTCTGCCTTCATTTCCGAATCAGATATCTCAAGAGATTCTGTAACCAAACGCCGGGCCTCTTGGGATAAGGCATTGAGCGAGCGATTTTTGGTTGCTGAATATAAATAGGTAGTAAGATTGTTTATATCAATGATATCTTCCCTTTTGCTCCATAGTTTCACAAAAACATCTTCCACAACTTCTTCTGCTAACTCTGTAGAACGCAGGAAATTTTTAGAGAATGCAGTAAGCTTCTTATGATAATAAGAATAAATTTCTTCAAAAGCATGTTCATCCCCCTCCGAAATCCGCCTTTGCAGGTCCACTAAACAACTATTGAAATCCTTCCTTCCTTCTTTCATATACAGACGATTACTCCTGTAACAGAGAAGTCTTAACTATCAGTCATTTGAAAATTCAGGTTATCTTCAGGTTTATAACACGTTAGCTTCTCTGATAACAATTTTACGTTTATTATATATTACATGCAACAGAAAGGAAAAAACAATTTATGCAATCGTTCCCGGCAATCGGCAAAGATGCCTGCTTAATAGAGCAGGTGCCTAAAGAAATAAGAGGCTGTCTCAAAAGGGCAGTCTTTTTTTTTGTATAAAGAATAGATTTTGGTAAATTAAGGCATGGGAACAAAACGCTCAACCGCGGTAGTTTTTAAGCCTTACGATCCTGCTCAGATATCACTTCTACCTCCAAGTCTGGACGAGCTGATTGCCGAGAACCATCCGGTACGGATTGTAGGAAAAGTGATCGATGAGATCGACACCAAACCGATAAACCGTAAGTATAAAGGAGGCGGTGCCTCGAGTTATCATCCGCGGCTTCTGCTAAAAGTGTTAGTCTACGGTTATCTGACCAACGTTTATTCCAGTCGCAAGTTGGAAGAGCAGGTACGTCAGAATATCCACTTTATGTGGCTTACGGGGATGAAAACCCCGGATCATCATACCATCAACCGCTTTCGCAGCGAGAAGCTTTCAGGTATTCTTAAGGAGATCTTTTCACAAATCGTGCAGCTGTTAGTGAGCGAAGGCATGGTCAGCCTGAAAGAAGCGGTGTTTACCGATGGGACCAAGATCGAGTCGGCCGCCAACCGGTACACCTTTGTATGGGGAAAAGCCATTAAAACGAGCAAAGAGCGCATCAAAACGCAGCTGGATGAATTATGGAAATATGCTCAGGGCGTTGCGGCCGAAGAATTGAAAGATACTTCAGCAGGTGACTTCGAAAGCCTGGCTCCAGAAAAGGTAAAAGCAGCTGTAGAGAAGATTGACCAGGCAATCTCCGAGAAGGAAGACGTTCCCAAAAAGATTAAACAGAAGTTGAACTATGCAAAAAAGAACTGGCCAGCTAATCTGGAGCGATACCAGCAACAGGAGAAGCTCTTAAACGGCCGCAACAGCTATTCAAAGACGGATCCTGATGCTACCTTCATGCGGATGAAGGAAGACCATATGCTGAACGGGCAGCTTAAACCCGCTTACAATCTGCAAATCAGCACTCAGCAGCAGTTCATTCTAAATTACTCGCTACACCAAAACCCTACCGACACATTAACCCTAAGATCCCATATTGAACAATACCAATCGCTTTATGCCGTACTTCCATCGGCTGTAGTGGCTGACGCTGGCTATGGTTCGGCAGAGAACTACGCCTTATTGGAAGGTAAACAGGTAGCAGCCTATATCAAATACAACACCTTCGACAAAGAGCAAAACAAAAAGCGGCACGATAGCAAGCCCTTCGCTGCCGACAAGCTTCATTATAACGCCGAGGTAGATTGTCTGTATTGCCCGATGGGACAGAAGATGTCTCTGCTTAGCAAGGGGGCAGAGGTCACCGCTTCCGGCTTTAAGCGGCAGGTGAGCCGTTACCAGGCGATTAATTGCAAAGGTTGTCCATTAAACGGAGCCTGCCATAAGGGCAAGGCTGAACGGATTGTGGAGATTGACCATCAGCTTCTGGAGAACCGCCGAAAGGTCAGACAATTACTCACGAGCCAGCAAGGTATCAAATACCGCAAGCAAAGACCTGTAGATGTCGAACCAGTCTTTGGAAATATCAAAAGCAATCATGGCTTCAAACGTTTTCTACTGCGCGGGATGACTAAGGCCGAGGTTGAGATCGGACTGCTTTCAATCGCCCACAACTTAAGAAAATGGAAGGCCTAAGCCTTTTTTCTTTCTTGTAGAGGCCATGTAAGCCATATCCGGTTTGAGAAAACTTCCCCTGACAATAAAGGTCAATCTTTCTCTCTAAATATATAACACTCAATAGTCGACAATAAAAGAAGAAACCGCCTCATAATTTACTTATGAGACGGCTTCTT
>DALYUO010000221.1:0-8102 GCA_031981225.1 Pararcticibacter sp. | reverse complement strand
TTTGTACTTAATGATCGGTGCTTTAACAGTAAAAACTAACGAATTTGAACGGATCAAATAAATCTGATTTATTTGACGATTAATATGAAGAACCTTCCAATTTTCGATCTTGCTGTTATAGCAACTTATCTTCTGGGGATGATCCTCGTTGGTGTTTATTTTTCAAGGAAAAATAAAAATTCAGAACAGTTTACTAAAGCATCGGGCTTAATACCTGGATGGGCAATAGGAATGTCGATTTACGCGACGTTTTTGAGTAGTAATACCTTTTTAGGTGTGCCCGGAAAAGCTTTCGGCGCAAACTGGAACTCATTCGTTTTTAGCATTTCCATGCCCTTTGCAGCCTGGGTAGCATCGAAGTTTTTTGTGCCCTTTTACCGCGCGACGGGAGAGATCTCGGCCTATACGCATCTCGAGCACCGTTTTGGGGCCTGGGCAAGAACGTATGCTGTGATTTGTTTTTTGCTGACGCAGCTGGCCAGAATGGGATCCATCTTTTTTGGTATCGCCTTAAGCTTGCAGGCATTAACGGGATATTCCATGTCGGCCATTATGCTGGTGATGGGTATTTGCATTATTATCTATACCGTACTGGGTGGGATAGAGGCGGTTATCTGGACTGAAGTAGTTCAGGGAGTGATCAAAACTCTTGGCGCGGCGCTGATCCTTTATCTGATTGTCGTGGAAATGCCTGGAGGGATATCAAAGATTGTAGAAATAGGCGAGCAGAACGGAAAGTTCAGTTTAGGAAGCTTTGCTCCCGACCTTACGACAGCATCTTTCTGGGTGATCCTGTTGTACGGATTCTTTATAAATCTGAACAACTTCGGTATGGATCAGAACTACATTCAGCGATACCATACCGCTACGTCTGCCGCAGAAGCATCGAAGTCAGTGTGGCTTTGCGTATGGCTGTATGTTCCAGCATCACTATTGTTTTTTATTATCGGATCCTGCCTGTTTGCATACTATCAGGTTCATCCCGAATTAATCGAAGGGATACGGCAGCAGGTGGCAGCCGAGAGATTGCCATTGAATGCCAGTCACGAGCAGATTGTGCAGGTTGCCGCCACATTGCAGCCTTCAGACTATGGAGATAAGGTAATGCCTCATTTTATGGTAACCAAAATACCAGCCGGATTGGTGGGTTTGATTGTTTCGGCAATCCTCTCTGCCGCAATGAGCACCATTAGCTCAGGAATGAATGCATCGGCCACTGTGTTTTCTGTAGATATATATAAGCGATATTTTAGGAAAGATATCAAAGAAAGACAAACCATGCAGCTCTTGCACATTGCTACGGTTGCATTTGGTTTGCTGGGCATGGGAACCGGAATTGCCATGATAGGGGTGAAGAGTATCCTGGATGTGTGGTGGCAGTTGTCCGGAATATTTGCAGCAGGCATGCTTGGCTTATTCCTTTTAGGGATTATCAGTAAACAGAGCGGTAATTACGAGGCGCTCACTGCGACCATCATTGGAATCCTGGTAATAGTATGGATGACATTCTCTGGTAGTATTCCTGACGAATACGGATATCTCAGGAACCCTCTTCATATCAATATGATCATCGTAATAGGAACGCTGACGATATTTCTTGTAGGTGTTCTTCTTACCAGACTTCGCAAGAGAAGCGGATTGACGTTGGAAAACTGAGTTGAAGATATAGGCTGTATTACCGGAAAGAGAGAAAAATAGATTAAAAATATATAATGGAAAATAAGAAGAAGGGATTTATTCCGGTAATGCTAACGCCTTTTAAGAATAATGGAGAAATAGATTACGACGTTTTAACAGAGCTTACGGAGGTGTATCTGGAAGCAGGCGCTGCCGGGCTGTTTGCTAATTGCCTGTCGAGTGAAATGTTCGAGCTGACCGACAAGGAACGCCTTGAAGCAATTCAACATGTTGTCAAGGCAGTGAACGGGAAGGTTCCTGTTGTTGCAACCGGAACATTTGGGGGTAAGATTTCTAAGCAGGCCGATTTTGTAAAACAGGTGCACGACACCGGGATTCATGCTGTGATCATGATTAGCAGTCTTCTGGCTGAAGAGCAGGAATCCGACGATATATTTAATGAGAGGGTATTTGAACTACTCGATCTTACTCCAGGAATTCCTCTTGGTTTTTACGAGTGCCCTGTTCCTTACAAGCGTGTTCTTTCTGCCGGTCAGCTTCAGTCATTTGTTGATACGGGGAGAGTGATCTACCATAAGGATACCTGTCTTGACCTTAGCCAAATAAAGGAAAAGCTGAAAGCCACAGAGAAGTACCCCGAATTTGGTCTGTATGATGCGTATATGGTGCATGCCGTAGAGTCATTAAGGGCGGGTTCAGCCGGACTTTCCTGCATTCAGGGTAATTACTTTCCCGAACTGATTGTTTGGTTATGCGACAATTATAATGACCCTTCTTTGCAGCAGGAAGTAATAAAAGTTCAGCAATTTTTAATAGATAACATGGATGTCATGCACAATGTATATCCTGTCGTATCCAAGTACTTCCTGCAAAAGCGCGGACTGAATATTTCCACCTTTACACGAAGGAAAGTAGGAGAGTTTACTCATTCAGTTACAAAGGAAATTGAGTCCCTTTTGCAAAAATACAATCAACTGCAGCAGGAACTGGATTTGAAGTATGAGTTTTAGTTTAGGTTCTGTGTAAAAGAAGACACAAGTATCAAGACGCAAGTATCAAGACAGTATGCAGAATTAAGAATCCGAACAAATGCCTTTATGCCGTCTCGTGTCCTGTATCTTGATACTTGATACTCGTATCTTGATACCATCCTACAGCTTATTCAAATACGTTCTTTTATAATCAAGCGGAGTTATTCCGGTTACTTTCTTAAAGTGCCGGTAGAAATTTGAAACATTGTTGAAGCCGCATTCAAAGCAAATTACCTCCGTGGGTAATTTATCCTCAATAAGCGCTCTGCAGGCGTGGCTGATACGGATCTCGATTAAAAAATCATAGTAAGTTTTCTTAGTCATCAGCTTAAAGTACCGGCAAAATGAGGTGACACTCAGATTACTTAAAGAGGAGATCTCCTCTAAACTGATCTCTTTTTTGTAATGAGAAAGTGTGTAATTATAAACTTTGTTCAGACGAATATTATCAGATTCTGACGATTGAGTAAATGTATGCTGACTGGTAGTTATTGTGGAATATTCATTCGTCTCTGCAAGCGTTTTTAAAATAGAAAGAAGAACGATAATCCTGTCGAGATTAGTGGCATGAATTGCTGAAAAAAGGAGTTTACTTAGTTTTTCACGTGTTTTGCCCTGGATAACCATCCCTTGTTTTGCTTTCTCGAAAAGCTTGGGAATAAGATATGCTTCAGGGAGATTAAGGAGGTCTTTGCCGAGGCAGTCTGGAAGAAAGTGTATGACAATGGCTTCAACTTCCAGTTGGGAGGTAGGCTGGAAGTAGGTTTCATTACATCTCCATGTGTGTGGCAGATTCTCGCCTAGAAGGATAAGCTCCCCTGACGAGAAATTACTGATATTGTCGCCGATAAAGCGGACTCCCTCGCCTTTAATTACATATTGTATTTCCAGTTCAGGATGGTAATGCCAAACCGTACCAAAATTGGAGGCAACATCATGTCTGATGCTAAATGAATTCTGAAGTTTAACCGGAACTTTATGAAATAAAGGCTTCATACTTTATGAATTATCCGCCTTATACCAGCGGTCTGCAATGATACTGAATTTCATTGAATGTTGATGGCAAGATCGTACAAAAAGAGGATAACAATCTGCAACAATAGTATTACATAGCAATGCATATTTGTGTTGATTACTATGCTTTAGTAAAAAGCAATAGTGTATTATAAACTTAAGGATATCCGGTCATTCTGATAAGTAATTGAGATAACG
Organism: Pararcticibacter sp.; assembly: GCA_031981225.1. Taxonomy (GTDB): domain Bacteria; phylum Bacteroidota; class Bacteroidia; order Sphingobacteriales; family Sphingobacteriaceae; genus Arcticibacter. The sequence goes on along the minus strand of DALYUO010000221.1, from coordinate 4,221 downwards.
AAGGGGACTATCAAGACTAATATTTTCAAAATTGATTGGTTGAGGCGACTGGATCAGCATTACTATTTTTTCAAATTTTTATACAATGTTGGAAGGAAAAATAAAAGAAGTTTTACTTGTTGCAAGTGGCGATCTGAGACTTTCGGCCAATCAGGACTGCTGGGCAACGCAGGATGCAATGGAAAAAGCGCTTACAGCCGCTGTTGAACAACAAGGCTGGAAAGTACGCAGAGCTCATTTGTATGACGCTGTTAAAAAGCATGGCTTTATTGATTCCCAGAAGATGGGCATGGAGGTATTCAGAAATGTTGATCCTGATCAGCCAATAATTGTTGCAGAAAGCGTTTGGCAGTACTCTCATCATGTGCTTGCCGGGCTTACCACACATAGGGGCCCGATATTAACTGTAGCGAATTGGAGCGGTATGTGGCCCGGACTTGTGGGGATGCTAAATCTGAACGGCTCGTTGACAAAAGCAGGAGTTGTATATAGTACTCTTTGGAGCCGAAACTTTGATGATGCGTTTTTCGTAGAAAGATTGAGTGAGTGGCTGTCGACAGGTAAGATTAAGCATGATCAGAGTCACGTGAAGGATTTTGATCTTGTGAAGATCCCAGTCAGGGAGGAGCTTAAAGGGCGTGAGTTTGCAAAAAAGCTTAAAGATAAGAAGTCGATCATGGGAGTTTTTGATGAGGGATGTATGGGAATGTACAATGCAATTGTCCCTGATGATTTGCTTCATGCAACCGGAATATTCAAAGAAAGACTAAGTCAGTCGGCCTTATATGCTGCGATGCTCAAGGTAAGAGCCGAAGAAGCAGAGGCCGTTTTGAACTGGATGCTGGACAAGGGAATGACGTTCAACTGGGGAGATGATCCGAAAACTGAGCTGACAAGAGAACAGACACTTGAGCAATGCAAAATGTATATCGCTGCGTTACGTATTGCCGATAATTTTGGTTGTGATACGATTGGTATTCAATACCAGCAGGGATTGAAAGACCTTACAGCGGCAAGCGACCTTACAGAAGGGTTATTGAATAACACTGATCGCCCTCCCGTTGTCTCGGATTCAGGGGAAGTTTTGTATGCAGGGAATGCCCTTCCTCATTTTAATGAAGTTGATGAGTGTGCCGGTTTAGATGGTTTGATCACCTACCAATTGTGGAAAGAACTCGGAATGCAGGGTGACAATACATTGCATGACATTCGCTGGGGAGAGCATTTTACAGGGGATGGAATAGATGATTTTGTCTGGGTTCTCCTGATATCGGGGGCCGCCCCTGCATCCCATTTTATAGATGGATACAAAGGCGCCGCAAGCGACAGACAACCGCCTATGTTTTTTCCGTTTGGTGGCGGAACTCTAAAAGGAGTAAGCCGGCCTGGGTCTATTGTTTGGAGCCGCGTGTTTGTAATGAACAATAAATTGCATTGCGATCTTGGAGTTGGCGAGTGTGTGCTCCTTCCAGAAGAAGAAACACAACGAAGATGGAAGGAAACCAATCCGCAATGGCCAATTATGCACGCAGTGCTCGATGGGGTAACACGCGACCAAATGATGGCACGTCACAAGGCGAACCATATTCAGGTGGTATATGCTCCGGATAAAGAAAAGGCGTACCAGGCATGCCGCATAAAAGCAGCAGCCCTTGCTGAACTGGGAATAGAAGTTAACTTCTGCGGAGATGTCAAATTCAATTAATCAATCACGGTTTAAAACATAGATCTGAATATATGAATCAATGGGTAAAAGTAGTTTTTCTTTCCTTTTTCATGACAATGGGATTGGTTTTGGGCTTGAAGGCACAGGAGCAGAAGAAGGAGGAAGATAAAGCAGCGGAATATACGCGCGCAATTACACAGCGTGCCGATAGAATTGTAGTTACTCTTAATCTGGCTGATCAGGCAAAAGCAAACAAGGTTAGAGATATCATTACACAGCAATATCGTGACTTGAATACGATCCAGGAAGCAAAAAAAGAAAAGATAAACTCTCTGAAAGAAAGGGTAGGAGGCGATAAGCAATCATTCGAAGCGAAGGTAAAAGATCTTGAGACTGCTGATGAAAAGCAGATAGCTAAGCTGCACAAACAGTATATAAACCGGCTTTCAAAAGAGCTAAATGCAGAACAGGTTGACAAAGTAAAAGATGGAATGACATACAATGTGCTTCCTATTACTTATAAAGGATATCTTGAAATGCTACCCACTCTTACAGAAAAGCAGAAATCGCAAATACTCGCATATCTTACCGAAGCCAGAGAATATGCGATTGACGCCGGATCGTCGGAGAAAAAGCATTGGTGGTTCGGTAAATACAAGGGAAAGATCAATAATTATCTTTCAGCTGAAGGGATTGATACTAAGACCGCCCGTGCAGAGTGGGAAAAGAAACTGAAAGAAAGGGAAGCCTCGAAGCCGTAAGGTGGATGTCTATCTCAATGACAAGATAGTACAAAAGCTGGAAAAAATGGTATAGGAAAAGTGGTTATGTCATCGGTACTTTTGATTAGTAAAGTTTGTCTAACCAACAACTCTTGTAATAGCCTAAGTACTCTTTAATAACTAGTTTGAACGTAGGGAATATTAAATTTTCATTCAGCATATAATAACGTTTGTAAAACCAAATTAAAATACGCGGCTAAGCGGTTAATAGACCAAATAAAAATTGAATATATATTATAAAAACTAAAATTAGGAGTAATCAATGAGACTGTATTGCAAACAGTCGCCCCTAATTAGTAGCCTTAAACCAGGCGGGGGCAGGTGTCTGACTTAAAAAATAAACGAAAAGGAACATGAAAAAAAAATTACAAGCACAATTCTACCGAACCATTGGTCTAAGGCTGATTTGTTTCGGTTTATTGTTATCCGGATTTATTCCAGGCGTCCCATATGCTTCAAGTCCGGCAGGTTTATCTGCTAAAGCGGAACGCACCGCGCGGGTAAATGTTACCGGTAAAGTTAAGGATAGTAAAGGCGAACCTCTGGTGGGGGTATCAGTAAAGATTAAAGGAACGAAGTCTGGAACAAGTACGGATATTAATGGCGTATTCAGGCTTAACTTGCCTACAGGAAATGAAACCCTGGTGATAACCTATATTGGGTTTCAGACAAGGGAGGTTGCAGTTAAAGGACAAGCGACGTTGAATATTCAGCTAACCGAAGAAGCTAATAACCTTGATGAGGTTGTAGTTGTCGGTTATGGAACGCAAAAAAGAGTGCATTTAACTGCTGCGGTTCAACAGATTAAACTGAGTGAAGTAGAAGATTTACCTGTTTCAAACGTATCTGATGCATTGGCGGGACGTTTAGTCAACGTTTCTCTTAGCAGTTCTCCACGGCCAGGTGGGGTATCAACTATTTCAGGAATAAGGAATCAGGTAGCTTACTCTAAGGATGGAGGAACCACCGCTCCCTTATTTGTAATTGACGGAGTAGTTCAAATGTCTGCAGATGGATCTCTTGATAATACGAATTTTAGCAATCTTGATCCATCCGAAGTTGAAAGTATTTCCGTTTTAAAAGATGGTTCAGCTGCTATTTATGGCTCTAAGGCTGCCAATGGAGTAGTATTGGTAACAACAAAAAAAGGGAAAAAGGGTGCGCCTCGGATCTCATATAGTGGTTCATATGCTGTCAATGATGAGGCCTACAGGCCTAAAGTGCTTAGTGCATATGAATATGGTCTATACTATAATATAATGAACGGCCCTAATGGAAACAATGAAACGAACAAAGGCGACGGTACATACTTCTTTTCTGATGATGAGCTGGAACATTTAAAAAATGTGAATTACAACTGGTTGGAAGAAGAATGGAAGCCATCATACAATACGCGTCATTCGTTAAGTGTAAGCGGAGGAACAGAGACGGCTACGTTTTACGCAGGGGCGTCTTACTGGAAGCAGGATGGAAACATAAGTACGCTTAATTACGATAAGTGGAATTTTCGGGCTGGTGCTGACGTCCAGGTGTCTAAAAGATTGAAGGCGGGGTTACAACTATCAGGAAACTACTCTGAGAAGCAAAAGACCTTTAATAAGGTAAATTCAGAAAGGGATGATGATGATTACACTAACTTACTCCTGGCACCCCGGCATATTCCATGGCAGCTAGATGGCCAGTTTATAAGGATAGCTACTGGTTCTGATAAGCTTTCTTATTACCCGTTGTGCGGTTTAAGCGGCAAGGGCATGTTTTAAGTGATTAATGGGT
>DALYUO010000220.1:4420-8108 GCA_031981225.1 Pararcticibacter sp. | reverse complement strand
TGAGTCTACCTTTTTGCTCAAAAGGTAGACTCATACTAGGGAATCATTAGCTGAATTGAGGGTATATTCATACTCAGGGGAGGATCAGGGATAGCGTGGGGATAGACGGGGACCTCTATTATGTTCTGATGAGTCATCATTTTTGAGTAATGTGAGGGAATTTATCAGCAATTAGATTAAGTTGGAGGTTGTGTTCGAGGTACGCCTTCAATCCGTCCAGCACCGTGGTGAAACCACGGAGTGCCGCTCTTTCCATTTTATGTAATCTATATGTAGTAAATATATATGTCACTTACAGGTTACGCAAATGTTATTAAAAAAAATAATGTGGAAGGAACTTATCGCGAGAAATGAAAGCTAACGAAAGTGGGTTTAAAAAAATGGTATATTCGCTTTCAGGAACTATGGGGAGTTATAGCACATTGGCTGATGCCGAACTGGCAGTATTACTAAAAGGGCGGGACCATAAGGCGTTTGAAGAGGTATATACCCGTTATGGGCAAGTCCTGTATACCCATGCCCTAAGACTCACACGGGATTCCGATGATGCTCAGGATATCCTTCACGACCTTTTTACTGTATTGTGGGATAAAGCCACTGAACTCAATACCAATATTCCTTTAAGGGCCTATTTGTTTAAATCTGTGAAGAACAGGGTGTTTGATCTGTTTTCCAGGAATAAGGTTCGCTCTGAACACCTTAGGTCGTTACAGGCTTTTATTGATCAGGGCGAATGGGTTACCGATGATTTAATAAGAGAGAAAGAGCTCAAAAAGGTGATCGAGAAGGAGATCTCTTTATTACCTGCAAAAATGCGTTTGGTTTTCGAGATGAGCCGGAATGAAAATATGTCGCATAAGCAGATAGCTGAAGAGCTTCATCTTTCCGACAAAACAGTAAAGAAACAGGTAAACAACGCGATCAGGATCCTGCGTCTGAAAATTCATAGTCTCTTAGTAAGCGTGCTTTTTTTCTGATTGCCCTGCACCGGGAAAACTTTTACAAAAAAATAAGAATCATCTACTACCACCGGGTGTTTCATCCGTAGTGTATACATAGGGCAGATATATCCCTATTTGCTGCATGGATACACAAAGGGCCAGAGAGCTTTTAGAGAAATATAAACAAGGGACCCTCTCTGAGGAAGAGAAGTCTATCCTCGATAGCTGGTACATTAGACTAAGCCAAAATGAGCTGCCGGATGTCGGTGAAGAGGAAATTAAGGATAGGTTAGCTTCGCTATGGCATGAACTTCCAGTTAATCGTAAGACTAAGCGAAGGGCTATTGGCTTGCGGATAATCAGCATTTCATCGGCTGCCATTGTTCTGATAGCTCTTGGAATCAGCTTCTATCATTCCCCGGAGGTTAAAAAGACGCAGGAACACAAAATTGTAAAGGACATCCCACCTGGGGGAAATAAAGCGATACTCGTATTGTCTGACGGCCAGGAGATCAGTTTAACTGATGCTCAAAACGGTAATCTTGTACAGCAATCCGGTGTAATGGTTACTAAAGTAGCTGACGGAAAGTTACGTTATGCAGACAATAAAGCTAAAACAGCAGCTGGGGCTGGTTCTAACCTCTATAATACCATTTATACTCCTGCTGGCGGGCAGTTTGAAGTGACGCTTCCTGACGGGACTGCAGTATGGCTGAACGCAGCTTCTTCAATAAAGTATCCTGTGCAATTTTCCGGAAACGAGCGGCGTGTTGAACTAAGCGGAGAAGGTTATTTTGAAGTGAGCAGAAAGAAAAATATGCCGTTCATAGTCGAATCGCCACGCCAGAGAATCGAGGTATTAGGAACCCATTTTAATGTAAATAGCTATCCTAATGAACCCTTTGTAAAAACAACACTCCTTGAGGGGGCGGTTAAGGTTGTGCCTCTTGCCAGTAACCCTCTAAAGGAGGGAAAGATTATAAAGCCGGGTGAACAGACCCTGCTTAGGGCTGATCGCCTTGTGGTCGAAAGGGCCGACATCGAAAAGGAAATAGCCTGGAAAAACGGTGACTTTATATTTGATAACGAAGATTTTAATACTATTCTAAGGCAGATATGCCGATGGTATGATGTGGAACTGACCAATCCCGGAAATTACCGGGACCTTCATTTGAGCGGAAGGGTCTCTCGCTCGCGGAAAATATCCGCAGTGCTCGAGGCTCTTGAAGTAACAGCTAAGGTTAAATTTAAATTAGAAGGAAGGAGGATTACAATCATAGATTAAGCAGATATACTCATAAAAGAAGTCGGTCCCGAGGTTAATCGGGCCCGACAGGTCGATTAAGTTTAAAACATTTCACCCAAATATTTTAATCATTGCACAGTGCTGCCGTTCCTCGCAAGAAGTCAGTCCTGCGCCTTAACCAATATGTAAATGTATAAAATTTATACTAACGTGTGGTGCCATGCCTGTGGTTCCGCTGAAAAAAAACTTGTTGATACTAAAGTCAGCAGATATCGCTTTAGTACCGATATAACAAGAAAAATTATCATGAGGATTAATATATCAGTTCTTGTTTTAATTGTATCTCTTCTTCAGGTCAGCGCGAAGTCTTCTGCGCAGAAGATCACAATCACTGACCGGAGTACGTCGCTTCAGGATCTTTTCAAAGAGATCCGCAAGCAGGGAGGGTATGATTTTCTTTATAACGAAGACGATTTGAGGAAGATAAAAAAGATAAGTGTTAATGTGAAGAACATGGATGTGAGCCAGGTTCTTCAATCAGCCTTGTCTGGATTACCGCTAAAGTACTCTATAAAAGACAAAATAGTGATGATCAGTCGCGAGGAAGAGTCGGCGCTTGAAAAGATTATTGACGTCTTCTCCAACGTGAACGTCAGAGGTAAGGTTACTGATGAAAAAAATCAGCCGCTGATAGGGGCTACCGTAAAAGTTAAGGGTACGAGTAAGGGGAGTGCTACTAATGAAGGGGGGAATTTTTATCTGCCCAATCTGGATGACAAAGCGGTACTGGTAGTATCATATACTGGTTTTGTGTCGCAGGAGATCACCGTTAACGGGCGTACTGAGCTTACAATTGTATTAAAGGAAGATCAGGCGCAGTTGAATGAGGTGGTGGTGGTTGGATATGGCACCCAGAAGAAGGTGAACCTTACCGGAGCTGTAAGCCAGATAAATGCCGATAACATTGCTCAGCGTCCATCGGTCGACATTACCGGAGCTTTACAGGGATTGCTGCCCGGATTGAATATCCAGATAAACAATGGGGATCCTTCTGCAAAACCCGACGTTAATATTCGCGGGTTCAACTCAATTAACGGAGGGAGTCCGCTGGTGCTGGTTGATGGAATTGAGGGCAATATTGCCCGTGTTAATCCAAATGATATAGCCAGTGTCAGCGTGTTGAAAGATGCGGCTTCGGCGGCTATCTATGGTGCCAGAGGTGCCTTTGGGGTGATTCTGATTACCACAAAAGCAGGTAAATCGGGCGAGGTAAGGGTGAATTACTCGAACAACTTTGCATTGACTACTCCTACAACCCGGACTGATTTTATTTCTGATCCCTATGTTTATGGTAAGACAGTAGACGCTGCGCTGTTTGGATATAATGGAACCAACTACACCGGTTACAACGATATGGACTGGGAGATCATAAAAATGGTTGCCGACGGAGAAATCGAGCCGTTCCACGAAAAGCAGGCTAATGGCGCCTATAAGTTCTATT
>DALYUO010000220.1:2221-4410 GCA_031981225.1 Pararcticibacter sp. | reverse complement strand
ACAAAACGAACTGGTATGATTACTTATTCAAGAAATATCAGCCGTCGCAATACCATAATATCTCCGTTTCGGGAGGAACAGATAAAATTAAGGCCTATCTGTCAGGCAGGATATACGATAGGGCAACGATACAGAACATACAGGATGCCGATGTAAAAAGGTATAATTTAAATTCGAACCTGAGCTTTAAACCTGTAAAGTGGCTTGAGCTTTCAGATAACATCAAGTATGTAAACGAATATAACGACGAGTTCGGTGGTTACCGGAGTGGTTACGGTGGTTTGTGGAGCACAACGACATGGTATAACCTATTCCCATTCTATCCTAATATGGTAGACGGTATCCCTGCTGATATCGGCATAAGCGGCAGCGGCGGATATGGCGGCGGTCCGGCAATGGAAGACGGTAATAACTGGAAGAAATTCCTTACGGAAGAGTTTACCAATACCTTCCGCGTAAAGATCACACCTTTTAAGGGTCTGGATCTGAATATGGATTATAGTAACCGCATTGAAAATACTTCGCGTACGGAGCGTTATAATCCATTCGACCTTATGACAACTGACCGTCTGGTTTTACAAACGGTGGGAATTAACCGCCTCGGCGAGTGGCGTTGGAAGGATAAATACAATGCGCTAAATATTTTTGGAACATACGGATTTAACATTAAAAACGATCATAACTTCAAGTTGCTGTTGGGATACAACCAGGAGAATTTTGACCGCGACAGGGTAGTAGCACAGTCTAATAATCTGCTGGTCAAGGACCTGGCGAACTTATCGTTGGGTACAGAGATGTACAATATCGATGGTTCTGCACTGGTATGGGCTGTCGAGGGTTATTTTGGCCGGTTCAATTACGATTACAAGGGTAAATACCTGCTTGAAATAAATGGACGTTACGATGGTTCATCACGTTTTCCTAACGAAAGTCGCTGGGGCTTCTTCCCTTCAGTGTCGGCGGGCTGGCAGTTGAACAGGGAAAGTTTCTGGGAGCCGATCGAAAATGCAGTGTCGTCGATGAAGCTGCGGGCTTCGTACGGAAAGCTGGGTAATCAAACAGTTGATGTCAATACCTTCCAGCAATTAATGGGCCTTGGACAGTCAAACTGGTTAGACAACGGGCAACGTATTAATTATGCCAGTGCACCAAATCCACTGCCGAGAGTGGTTACCTGGGAAACCACCAGGAGTATCGATGTAGGCGTTGACCTGGGTGTACTGAAGAATCGATTAATGGCTACATTCGATTGGTACCAGAAGGAGACCGATGGAATGTACCTGGCCGGGCAGCCATTGCCGTCGGTTTTTGGAGCCGGAGAACCGAAAGAGAATTATGCTGCGTTGCGCAACAGGGGTTTTGAGCTGAGCCTCAGCTACAATGATAAATTTACAGTAGGCGGTTCACCACTGAGCCTGAGTGCCACCGCCAGCGTGTCGAACTTTAAAGGTATCATCACTAAATACAATAATCCGCAAGGTTTGATGGGCAGCTATTGGGAAGGCCAGGAGCTCGGACAAATATGGGGGTATCATGTCGACGGACAGTTTCAGTCGGATGAAGAAGCCGCCGCATATCAGAATAGTTTTGCCAATCCCGCGATCAATCTTGGTAATGTATACAGATATATTCTCGGCACGGTTCAAAACAGCCAATGGAGTAAGCTGAGAGCAGGGGACGTGAAATACGTTGACAGCAATGGCGATGGCAGGATCGACAAAGGCGATTATACCCTGGCGGATCATGGCGACCTGATGCCTATTGGTAATGCGATGCCCAAGTTTCCGTTCGGGTTTAATGTAAGTGCTTCCTGGAAAAACTTCGACGTCTCTGCTGCCGGAGCAGGAGTTGCAAAACAGAACTGGTACCCGACAGGCAATATCTTTTGGGGCCCTTACCAGCGTCCTTACTTGTCTTTTATCAGGAAAGATCTGGTAGAAAACGCGTGGACTCCTGAGAACCCCGGAAATACTTATCCTCAAATCTACAGAGGATATGCCGCATTGCAAACCGGGCGCTCGTTGTACGAATTGAATGACTATTATCTTGAAAATGTGGGCTATATGAGAGTGAAGAACCTGACTGTAGGATATACGCTTCCCGAACGTCTGACCAAAAAGATCAATGCTCAAAAAATCAGGATATTCTTCAGTGGAGAGAATCTGTTTACCGTTCGGTTCGGAGGCCTT
>DALYUO010000220.1:952-2088 GCA_031981225.1 Pararcticibacter sp. | reverse complement strand
GTAAAGATAATTTTCTCGACCGTCCCCCCAAAGATCAGGTGGATGCAAATTTCTTCTTTAATACGGCGAAAGACCTTGAAGTAGCAACGAACGACTTTTATAAGATGCTGCCTACCACGGCGGTTTATTCTGACGATGCATCTTCGGATAATATCGTTCCGCTGATCGTATCTGACAAGGTTAGAGGCAGCCGGATTGTGCCAACCAAAAGAGGGACAGCTCCGTGGAACTGGGCTAATCTTCGTGATATTAACTTTTTTCTGGCTAACTATCACAAATGTGATGATGCTGCTGCACGGGCAAAGTATAGCGGAATAGCGCGATTCTTCAGGGCCTGGTTTTATTTCGATAAGGTAAAAAGCTTCGGAGATGTGCCATGGTACAATAAAGTGCTCGAAGCCGACGATCCCGACCTGTACAAGGGTCGTGACTCGCGCAGTTTGGTAATGGATTCGGTAATGGCTGATATTGATTATGCTGTGGCTAATATTCCGGCGGAAAAAAAACTGAATGCAGTTACGAAATATACAGCATTGTTACTAAAAGCACGTATTGCATTGCATGAAGGTACCTTCAGAAAATATCATGGTCTCGGCAACTACGAGCGGTTCCTGAATGATGCAGTTTCTGCGTCGCAAGAACTAATACAGTCTGGAGCGTATACACTTTTTACTGCAGGAGGCAAAGACAAAGCTTACCGCGACCTGTTTGCCCGCAATAACCAGGACGCCACTGAAACTATACTGGCCGCAGATTTTGAGCTCGCCATAGAATCGCACAATCTTGGTTTCCTGATGACTGCCGCAACATCCGGCGCCTGGGGTATCACAAAAGACCTAATCAACAGTTATTTAATGGCAGACGGCAGTCGTTTTACCGACAAATCGGGTTACCAGACGATGGGTTTTTACAATGAGATGCAAAACCGCGACCCGCGTCTCACTCAGACTACTGCTGGGCCGGACTTCACGGTGATCGGGCAGGCGAGTCCGGAGCCAGTCACTCTGAGTAGTTCAACTACCGGTTACAGGGTTATCAAGGCTTTGCCATCCAGAGACCAGTGGACTAGCTCTTATTTCGATATTATTATATTCAGGTACGCAGAGGCGCTTCTGATATATGCGGAGGCAAAAGCT
>DALYUO010000220.1:0-942 GCA_031981225.1 Pararcticibacter sp. | reverse complement strand
AATTAGGGACGATCAACCAGGCTGACCTTGAGCTATCGGTAAATAAACTACGTGACAGAGTGCAGATGCCGCATCTGCAGCTTGTTACAGCAAATGCTAATCCGGATCCATACCTTGAGCAGATGTACCCAAACGTGGATAAGGGCGCTAATAAGGGTGTGATCCTGGAGATCCGTCGTGAACGCCGCCTCGAGATGTTCAATGAGGGATTAAGATGGGACGACCTGATGCGCTGGAAGGAAGGGAAGAAGCTTGAAAAGCCGATGGTTGGAATTTATTTCCCTGCATTAGGGTCGCACGACTTTAATAACGATGGTGTTGCTGATGTTTACCTCCATACCGGCGATGCGTCGGGTGCCCCTAAGTCGGTTACTTCTCTCATTAATATTACACAAAGGCCTTTAAGGAACCCGGCTACCGGTGCCACGGGCACAAATTCAGGAAATCTTGACCCATTCCCGGCAAGGGGAATATTTGATGAAGAAAAGGACTATTACTATCCGATTCCTTTGGAGGACCTTAGTCTGAATCCTGATTTAACTCAAAATCCTAACTGGAAATAAGTGTCTGTTAAAAAATGAATAAGTCATGAAAATACTTAAAAATATAACCGGGCCTGTTGTGATGATACTCTTTTTACTGATTGTACTCAATGCCTGTAAAAAAGACGACGAACTTGTGCCGAAGATGTTCCTGGGGGCAGGAGAATCTATCTCAGTTTCGAATAAGGCAAATGAGCAGACGATAGATATCGTAGCAAATCTGCCCTGGACAGTTGAATCAGATGCCAGCTGGGTAAGCATTGCAGAGACGCAGGGTGAAAAAGGGAAAAAGGTAATAAAGTTTTCAGTGTCAAAGAATGAAGATGATCAGAGAACGGCAACGATCACTATAAAGACCGTGGATGGAGAATTGGTTAAAGATGTGAAGTTTATCCAGGAA
>DALYUO010000219.1:7485-8108 GCA_031981225.1 Pararcticibacter sp. | reverse complement strand
TTTTGTTTCCATACACTTCTTGTTGGGTGTATAGCTTTTTTAGGAATCGACAAAACTTCCCTCCCACGTGCAATTATTTGGACAGTATTGTTGCGGCTGTCACGCTTCCTGTACACTTAAGCCGCACAGTTTTTTTAGGTGATTTCCCCATCCGTAAAACAGTTTTATAAATGAAAAATATAAAAATTCCTTACTTTCGTCCAGTTATGGAAACAGTTGTAAGCGGTATACGAAGTACCGGAAAACTACATTTAGGTAATTATTACGGAGCAGTTAAAAGCTTCATAAAGATGCAGCATGAATATAACTGCTTTTTTTTTATTGCAGATTATCATTCTTTAACCACACACCCTACTCCGGCTGACCTTCACGGCAATGTAAAACAGGTTTTGGTAGAATACCTGGCAGCAGGAATAGACCCCGAGAAGGCCACTATTTATGTACAGTCTGACATTCCTGAAATCCCCGAGTTATATTTATTTTTAAATATGAACGCTTATATGGGCGAGCTCGAAAGAAGCACTTCGTTTAAGGATAAAGTGCGCGCAAACCCAAATAACGTAAACGCAGGGCTGCTTACCTACCCTGTACTAATGGCAGCAGACATTATCATTCATAAAGCC
>DALYUO010000219.1:6794-7475 GCA_031981225.1 Pararcticibacter sp. | reverse complement strand
TACCTGTAGGAAAAGATCAGGAGCAGCATCTTGAAATGGCCCGTACTTTTGGGAACCGGTTTAACAGAATGTATGGTCACGATTATTTCCCCGAACCATATGCCTTCAGTTTTACTGAAAAGCTGGTAAAGATCCCCGGGCTCGATGGCAAAGGTAAAATGGGTAAGTCAGAGGGTGAGAATAATGCTGTTTATCTTTCAGACAGTCCTGAAATAATACGAAAAAAAGTAATGAAGGCGGTTACTGACAGCGGTCCCACCGCAGAGTTTCAGGAAAAACCAGATTTTATTCAAAACCTGTTTGATCTCATGAAAGTCGTTTCTTCAGAAGACACCTATCAGCACTTCGATGAGCTCTATAATAAATGCCAGATAAGGTATGGCGACTTGAAAAAACAGCTTGCTGAAGACATGATTGTGGCAACAAATCCCGTACGGGAGCGTATCAACGATATTGCATCTGATACCGTGTACTTAAGAAAGGTTGCACAGCTCGGGGCTGAGAAGGCCAGGGCAAGCGCTTCAAAAACACTTCAGGAAGTAAGGGAAATTATTGGATTTAAGCATTTTTAACTGATTGAGGGCAGTATCCGGACTTAGGTTACGCTGTTCAGTGCCTGCTAGTTTTAATTTTAATTTATTGTAAAATGCACATTGCCGTCGTAGGAAATATCGGAGCCGG
>DALYUO010000219.1:5111-6782 GCA_031981225.1 Pararcticibacter sp. | reverse complement strand
ATTATTGTCAAAGCACCTTGGGTGGGAGCCTCACTATGAAGCAGTAGATAACAACCCTTATCTGGAAGACTTTTATGGTGACATGAAGCGATGGAGCTTTAACTTACAGATATATTTTCTAAACAGTCGTTTTAACCAAATTAAAGAGATCCAGAAGCAGGAGCTGAATATTATACAAGACCGGACAATTTACGAGGACGCTTACATATTTGCCGAAAATTTACATGAGATGGGATTGATGACAACCCGTGATTATGAAAATTACAGGGCAATATTTGATAATATGACGTCGTTCATTCACGCCCCCGATCTTCTCATTTATCTGAAAGCTTCGGTTCCTACGCTTGTAAATAATATCCAGCGGCGGGGTCGTGAGTATGAAGCGGGTATCCGGCTCGACTATCTTTCTAAGCTGAACGACAAATACAAAAAGTGGATTGATAATTACAAAGAAGGTAAATTGCTGATCCTCGACAAAGACAAGCTCGATTTTGCCAATAATCCTGAAGATCTCGGCTTTATAATTGACAGTATAGAGCGCGAATTGTACGGGCTTTTCTAGATCGTCTTTAATAAAAGTTTTACAGTAAAATATGGACACAAATAGTCATGCCTCTGCTGAAGTGCAGAATAACTTAACCAGGATACTGGGTATTATTCCGGCACGCTTTGCTTCGACCCGTTTTCCTGGTAAACCGTTGATTGACATTAACGGAAAAAGCATGATACAGCGCGTTTACGAAAGAGCATTGCAGTCGTTAAAGCTGGATGAGGTTGTAGTTGCAACGGATGACGAACGTATTCTGGTGCATGTAAATGATTTTGGGGGACGGGCTATTCTTACGTCGCAAGCTCACCAAAGCGGTACCGACAGGTGCGCTGAAGCAGCAGATAAGTTACCGGGATTTGATATTATCATCAACATACAGGGAGATGAACCTTATATCGATAGCCGGCAGATAGATCTTCTTGCAAGTTGCTTTGCCGACAGCGAAACGAAGCTGGCAACACTTGTAAAAAATATCACAACGGCTGAAGAATTAAATAATCCTAATTCGCCTAAGGTTGTATTAAATAAAAACTACGAAGCCCTGTATTTCAGCAGAGCAGCAATTCCATATATGCGCGGTAAGGAAAATGAGGATTGGGTTAATGAACATACTTTTTATAAGCATATCGGGATTTATGGCTATCGCAGGGATACCTTGCAAGCTATAACGAAGCTTCCGGTGTCACTCCTTGAGAAAGCAGAGTCGCTTGAGCAGCTTAGATGGATTGAGAACGGATATAAAATTAAAGTAGCCGTTACGGATATTGAAACCAAAGCGATAGATACGCCTGCGGATCTGGAGAATATTTTAAAAGACTCCAATCGCGGCTTATAATTTGAAACTTAAAGACGCTTTCCCGAGATAAGCAAGGCTGTTTTCCCTGCCTGAGGGTGTCCATTCAAACGGCATTTTCTAAAGAGCCTTTGGTACGGGCTGTTCAACAATTTCCAAGGTAGGATGTTAATTGGAAAACAGTACCTTAATGAAACACAGGCATTATCTATTCAGCTATCTCATATTCTTTATCGTCGCGTTGTTTTGCTCGTGCGGCACATCCGGACCAGCTAGCCTCTTTAGAAAAATCAGTCCTCATGAAAAATATGGGCAGAACTTAACGAAT
>DALYUO010000219.1:1899-5101 GCA_031981225.1 Pararcticibacter sp. | reverse complement strand
ATGCCGGACTCAGTGAGACGGCCCTTGGACGACAGTGGTTTCTAGCCGCTGAAAATAGTTTAAATAACCCGCTTGTTGTTACTGTTCCCTATAAAGAAAGCGGATACTTTCCGGCTGAAAAAGCCAGGGCATTTGCAGTGCGCTTTGACTCGAGGAAAGGGCAGAAAATCGTTGTATCGTTTGAGAAAAAGCCAGACGACATTGTAATATATCTTGATCTGTGGGAAGAAAAAGGGAGCAACAACAGAAAGCTTCTTGCCTATCCTGATACTAATGAGAGTTCATTTAACTACGAAATAGATAAAACAGGCACTTACCTGTTGCGGCTGCAGCCAGAGCTCTTAAAATCAGGAGAATACACGCTTACTATTACGAGTGCTCCTACCCTTGCTTTCCCGGTAAAAAACGGAAAGATGCAGAGCTTCTGGGGAGCAGAGAGAGACGCCGGTGTACGCAGCCACGAGGGAGTGGATATTTTTGCTCCGTTACGTGCTCCTGCCCTTGCTGCCGCTCCCGGCACAGTGACACGAGTAACTCTGAATAATTTAGGAGGCAAAGTGGCATTTTTAAGACCCGATGGAAAAGACTATAATCTTTATTATGCTCACCTCGACGAGCAGACGGTAGCTGAGGGTACAACAGTTAAAACAGGCGACACGATCGGACTTATAGGTACTACCGGAAATGCAAGAGGCGGACCTCCTCATTTGCATTTTGGTATTTACACCGCATCGGGAGCAGTAGACCCTCAGCCTTACATTGATCCCCATATAAAAGCGCCGGAGCCTATCCATGCAACAACCTCGAATCTGGGTAAATACATGCGCAACTCTTCTGAGGTCTCTCTTTACACAGGTCCTGGAACAAGCTTTTCCTTGCAGAGCAAACTTCATCCGGGATCGCTTGCAGAAGTTGTTGCAGCCACAGGCTCATGGTATAAAGTACTTCTGCCTGACGGCATGAAGGGCTTTCTCAGAAGCACTTCCCTTACTCCGGCGGCAGCACCAATGAGGCAGATAAGGCTACCGGGCAAACTTTCCCTGCTCGACCAGCCACACAGTCTGGCGCTGGTAAAAAGAGACCTGAGGGAGGGAGAATCGATACAGATATTAGGAAACTATAAAACCTACTACTATATAAAAGTGGCAGACGAAAACGGATGGATCCCCAGGTTATAGAAGAAGCCGCAGAATGCGGCTTCTAAATAGGTTTCAGCTTACGACTATTAACGCTCGACAAATACAGACGTCGTCTGATGTACGTTTCCCGATTTTTATGGTCGTGAGTTTGGTTTGATGAGCTCAGTGTCTTTCAGGTATGATGTATAAACCAGCATAGAATCTATACAGGCCGAATGAGGAAGACTATTAAAGAATCAAGATCAACACGAGAATAATAATGATGATCGCTCCTACGGAAAGATAAACACCGCCTCCGGTCATTGCCCGGGCAGCGCTTTTCATCTCTTTTAATTCTTTTCTTAACTCTTTACGTTCCTGACGACTAAGGTGAGACTTGTCCATCGCCTTAATTTCTTCAACTCTTCTTTTAATCTCTGCCACACGCTGCGCTTTTTGCTCTTCAGTCAACGTTACTTCTGTTTTTAATTCCTTTCCGGCTTTTTCAGTAGCGTGAACAGAACCCGAGGAAACACCCAGCATAAGAGCGGTGGCGAGAGAAAGCGTATAAATTATTTTTTTCATACTTAAAAGTTTTAATTATTTCCCTTCTAACAATAAATTATAAGGAAGGTTTGTTGTGATCGCTATTTAGGACAAGAAAGCGAACTGAAAGAAAAAAAGCTGAAAGCAAATAGTTGACGACTGCCGGCTTAAACTTATCTTTAGGGCATGAATAAATCACTAATACTCATCCAGTGCAGAGATGAAGTAGGTCTTGTTGCTTTAATATCCGGAGTTTTAGCACATCATCATCTAAACATCACAGCAATGCGGGAATTTGTGGATGAAACGTCAAATCATTTCTTTGCCCGTATAGACTGTGTGGGAGCAGTACCCGAAGAAAAGCTGTTGTACGCTGCACTACGGGAGAAATTACCAGAACTTTCAGAAGTAGTTATCAATCCAAATCCGGAAAAGCGCATAGCTATACTGGTTACAAAAGAATACCATTGCCTTGCCGACTCCCTGGTTCGTAATCATTTCAACACGTTAGGAGCAAAAGTATGTTGTGTTGCAGGAAACTATGACCATCTCGAGCCCTTTACAAAAGGCTTCAATGTACCGTTTCATCATATAGATCATCAAAATAAATCAAAAGCTGAATTTGAAAAAGAACTACTCGCTGTGCTTACCCCCTATAATCCAGACTATGTGATACTTGCGAAATTCATGCGCATATTATCTCCTGAATTCGTTGACAGGTTCCGGGGAAGGATTATCAATATTCATCACTCCTTCCTGCCAGCCTTTATCGGAGCCAGTCCCTACCGGCAGGCATTCGAACGAGGCGTAAAACTAATAGGCGCAACCGCACATTTTGTAACAAGCGACCTTGACGAAGGACCTATAATCATGCAAAGGACAATACCTGTAAATCATACATTTGGAGTTGCCGAGATGGTTAAGGCAGGTAAAGAAATTGAAAAGGCGGTATTAAGCAGAGCTATGCAACTCGTTTTTGAAGACAGGGTTTTTATCAACGGAAATAAGACTATCATTTTTGAGTAGCTAATAATGCTAATACTTCATCAGGCTATTTAACGGGCACTAAAAATCTTTTAAAACTTTTCTTTTCCCAATAGTCTTATTAAACTAAATACAGATCTATTTATGGAAAATGATAAAAAAATAATACCTGGCAACGAAGAGGGTATAAAAACAGATACGGAATCGGCGATAACTTTGGAAAACGAAGCAGAAGCTAAACAGCACTTCCAGGTGGTTAAGAGCAGGCTATTAAACATTTCGGGTTGGAAGGAAATCAGCAAAGCGGGCTCATCAGGATTTCAGTTAGTCGATAACACTGGATTGGAGGTAAACAGGGCAGCGCGCGAAGGTGACTATTTTAGAATAAACCTTCCTGCTCCGTCTACAGATAGCGGCGAAGGTTATGATTGGGTCCATATTGAGAAAATTGAAGAGCGGGATGAACCTTCCCAGCAGATAGAAGCAACTGCGATAAAAGTAAAGCCCTCCGGCAATCCCCAAAACAGCAGCCATGATGTCTCCCACTTTTTTGA
>DALYUO010000219.1:0-1889 GCA_031981225.1 Pararcticibacter sp. | reverse complement strand
AGCGAGTAGTACTTTTATTGTAAAACGCGAGGGCTGTAAAATCACTGCATCGGTTCATGGAAGAAACGAAGCGCCTAATACTGAATCAGAAGATTTCTCTGATAAACTAAGAAATGCGGTGGTTGCCATCGGCGCAATGCTTGGTTTTTCAAAAGCTCAATGGAAAAGTCTTGTAGAGGGCCTGATAAAAAAATAGAACAAAAAAATCGGTCCGTGGTACATGCAGGATGATTTTTAATATCTTGTACTAAATAATATGTAAACTCAAGTGCGGGTTTGCCAAAGCGATTATGAAAGAACCTGGAGTTACTTTTCTTCCTTCACTTTTAGATAACGATTTCTATAAATTCACGATGCAGCATGGCGTAATAAAACTCTTCCCCCATGCTAAAGCAAAATATCAGTTCATAAACAGAGGAAAGCACCTCTTTCCTGAGGGCTTTGCTACAGCGCTGCAGAACGCCGTAAACAGTATGGCTAATCTGCGTTTAACAGCTAATGAGAAGAAATACCTCGCTGCTACCTGCCCCTACCTTGATCCCACTTATCTCGATTTCCTCCAGGGTTATCGTTATAACCCTGATGAGGTAAGAATTGCGCAACAGGGACCTGACTTGTCGGTTAAAGTACAAGGCCACTGGTATCGTACGATACTATGGGAAGTACCTCTGATGGCTATGCTTTGCGAATTGTATTATCAGCTTAATCATCTTCAGCACATACGCGATGAACAGGTCACTGAAATAAGCAAAGAGAAGATCGAAAAATATGGCCGCCTCGGAGTAACGATTGCTGAGTTTGGTACGCGCCGGAGGCATTCATATGCAGTGCATAGTCTGGTTGTAGAAGCACTGAAAGAATACGGGGGAAGCACGTTCGTGGGTACAAGCAACGTTCATCTTGCTATGAAGTACAACACAAAACCGATAGGGACCCACGCACATGAGTGGTTTATGTTTCACGCAGCTAAATATGGCTTCAAAATGGCAAACTCACTTGGGTTGGAGCATTGGACTAACGTATACCGCGGAGACCTTGGCATCGCTCTTTCCGACACCTATACGACGGATATATTTTTCGAACAGTTTGACAAGAAGTTTTCAAAATTATTCGATGGCGTCCGTCACGACAGCGGCGATCCGGTTGTGTTTGCAGAAAAGACGATCGCGCATTATAAAAGCATGGGCATCGATCCTATGTCTAAAACCATTATTTTTTCAGATGCACTAAACTATGATAAGGTAGCGCATATTACAGAATTTTGCAAGGGTAAAATAGGAATGTCATTTGGTATTGGAACAAACTTCACGAACGATGTCGGCTTAACACCACTAAATATCGTGATTAAGATGACTGAAGCATTTCCGGAAAATCAGCCATGGATCCCTGTGGTGAAGCTCTCCGATGAGCGTGGTAAATATACAGGCGATCAAAAGATGATACATTTGGCGAAAGAGATACTGGAGATAAAATGAGTAGCTCACCGGGTATTTAGTGAGCGGTGAGCTACATAACCTGTTATAAAGCAATTCCTTCTTTAGAAGGCACTGCGATGCCCTTTTCAAGCACTTTCCATACCTGGTAAAGAGCGCGGGGTACATGAAAGCAACCTTTCCATTTTCCACCTTTTAGCTGCAGTAACACCTCTCCCCTTCGGTTCAAATAACCAAACCATTCGCCATATTCTTCATCTCTGAAACGGCTCCAGGTGTACTCATGAACTTTTTCAAACCACTTTTTGCACGATTCATTTCCGGTTAGCTGATATGCTTTGGCCATACAAACCAGGGCTTCTACATGAACCCACCATAATTTCTGGTCCCATTCGAGCTGTTGGAGGGGATGCCCCTTTATATCTTTGAAATAGAGGATGCCGCCATATTCTTTAT
>DALYUO010000218.1:5542-8129 GCA_031981225.1 Pararcticibacter sp. | reverse complement strand
AGTCGTATAATCAGAGACTTTCTACCTACTGGCTGGAAGACGCCTCGTATCTCCGCCTAAAGAATATACAGGTAGGATATACGTTTCCATCCTCTCTTCTTCAGAAGTTTAGGATCAGCAGGCTGCGTGTTTATGCATCTGCCGACAACCTCTTTACGAAGTCAGATTATTACTATGGCTACGATCCGGAAAGTCCGGTTACTTCTGGCGGATACTATCCGCAGGTGAAGACTTTTGTTTTTGGTTTGAACATCAATTTGAAATAATGCCATGAAAAGAATTACTATATATATAGCAATAATAGCAGCACTAGCCCTTTCTTCCTGTAAGAAGGAATTTTTAGACCGGGTCCCCCGTGATCAGATCGTAGATGAAACGTTCTGGGAGACGGAGGGCCAGCTGGTTTTGGCGGCAAACGGACTGTATGCGGTTATTAAAAATAAGAACACGGTAGATCTGGACCAGATAGGGGATAATTCTTATAACTCCAGCAGTACAGACCACCGTAATATCGCCGCCGGGAGATATGGGATTGATATAGGAACGGCAAACACCGAATGGAGGAATTTATATCAGGCTATCCGTCAGTGTAATGTGTTTCTTTCCAACTACAACAGGGCAGAAACTGTAAGTCCGGAGCGCAGAGAAGAACTTGCTGCAGAGGCAAGGGTCATTCGTGCTTACTTATATGCTCACCTGACACTGTTTTTCGGAGATGTCCCATTGATAACTACTCCTATCACTATTGAGGATGTTTATGGCCCGAGGAATCCGGCTCAGGAAGTACAAGATTTCGTTCTGAATGAACTACAGGAAGCTTCGGTATATTTGAAATCAGAATTACCGGATAAAAACAATCAGGGGAGGATCCGTAAAGGCGCTGCATTGGGACTTAAAGCACGGTACGCGCTGTATTTCGGGCGTTACGATGTGGCTGAGAAGGCAGCAAAAGACGTGATGGACCTCGGGGTTTACCAGTTGTACAATACAGGAGATCCGGCAACAACGTACAATAATTTTTTTACCTGGGCAGGAAAGCTCGTAAACGGGAATAACAGGGAAACCATCATCGCCCGGCTTAACCTGACCAACGAAAGTATGCATAACTTAAGCAGGGAAATTCAGGTGCCTGATCAGAGTTCGAGGTTTAATCCTACTAAATCTTTGGTCGACGCATATTTGTGTTCCGACGGCTTGCCTATTGATAAGTCGCCACTCTACCGGGACAATACCTATAACCAGGTGTTTGAAAACCGGGATCCGCGGATGGCTCAAACGATCCTTGCTCCGGGTGCAAGATGGGGCGGTCGCTATGACGGTAAACCCGTCAATACCAGTCCCGAGATTTTCACCACACCTAAATTTGTGTCCGACAGAAGAGGGAGTGTAACGGTTACCGGTTATTATTTTACCAAGTATGTTGAGATAGCTACTGTCAGCCAGGTAGGTTTTGACCAGAATGATATCCATGTTTTACGCTACGGTGAAATTCTTTTAACGTACGCAGAAGCGCGGTTTGAACAAGGTACTCTTACACAGGAAGATCTTGACAAAACGATCAACCTGCTCCGTGGGAGAGTTAATATGCACCCTATGATGCTTACTGAACTAGCGGCTAACGGCATGGATGTACGCACTGAGATAAGAAGGGAGCGCCGGGTTGAACTGGCCCTTGAGGGACAGCGTTATTTCGACATCAAGCGCTGGAAACAGGGAGCACTGCTGGCTCAGCCTATTAAGGGGATGAACAAAGCTTGGGCAGCGGTACCTGCAGACGTAGCAAACCTCAGAGCAGACGCTCAGGGCTATATTATTGTGGATGACGACCGTCGTTTTGAAGATCCGAAGAACTATTTGTGGCCGGTGCCGATGATTCAGCTCGACCGCAATCCTAATCTCGGTCAGAACCCCGGATGGTAACTGTACAAATAAGAAAGATAAGAAGCATGAAGATAAGGAACTTTGTACTGGCAGGGATTGCCGCAGCGATCGTGGCAGGATGTGGAAAATCGAAGTCAGACGGGCCTGAGGAGCCCGAAAAGCCAGGAACGGAAACCCTCACTACGATTAAGTCGGGGCAGACTATTAAGGTGATGACCTATAATATTCATCATGCAAACCCTCCTGCGCAGGCAGAGGGCGTTATTGATGTCAATGCAATAGCGGCGGTGATTAATGCAGAAAAGCCTGATTTTGTAGCCCTTCAGGAGGTGGATAAAAATACCAGAAGGTCGGGGGGAAACCTTAATCAGGCGCAGGACCTGGCTACGAAGACCAAAATGAGTGTGTTTTTCTCTAAGTCTATTGATTATGACGGCGGGGAATACGGGGTTGCCGTACTATCGAAATATGCTATAGTAGACCGTAACCGTTATGCCTTGCCTCTCGCGGAAGGGGTTAGCGGCGAACTTCGGTCTGTCGCGATGATTTCTGTGGCTGCGGAAGGTGGAAGCGGCAAGTTCTATTTTGCTTCTACGCATCTTGAAGTGTCGGAAGCGGCGAGCCGGATGTCGCAGGTACAGGAGCTTCTCCGGATCAATTCGGGAATACAGGGGCCGCTGGTACTGGCAGGCGATTTCAATGCTGT
>DALYUO010000218.1:2352-5532 GCA_031981225.1 Pararcticibacter sp. | reverse complement strand
GAAGCGATAACAGCGCTGCAGCCAGGCTTTACCGCTGGCTGCAGTTCAGGTTGTCCACTGACTTCGCCGGCGACTACTCCCAGTCGTACAATCGACTATATCTTTCTTAACCAGCAGGCTTCAGCAACATTCAGCGTACTGAGTTACCGTACTAATAATGAATCGCAGGCTTCCGATCACCGCGCCGTTATTGCCGAATTAAAATATAAATAGACCATTTCAAAATATTCTGATCAATGAACGATTTCATTAAGGAACAACTTGTAAAGAGCTTATGTCTCCTTCTTTTAGTGTTTTCCCTGGCGGGTAACTTATTTGCCCAGGGAGGAAAAGGAGTGAAAATAAAAGTCCTGAGTTATAATATACACCACTGCAACCCCCCTTCAAAAGCAAAAGATGGGCTGATAGATATTCAGGCCATTGTGAACGTGATTAAAAAATCGGACGCAGACCTGGTGGCCCTGCAGGAGGTAGATGTAAATACCGAGCGCTCGGGTAAAGGGCTGAACCAGGCCAGGGAGCTGGCAAAGCGGTGTGGAATGCATTTCTTTTTTGTAAAAACAATAGACCATCAGGGTGGCGACTATGGGATCGCTGTTCTTTCTAAATTTCCGATAGTCGATTCGGCGAAATACAAACTTCCCATGCAGGAAGGTGCCGGGGGTGAGCCGAGAGGACTGGCGGTTGTGACAGTGAAACTGAAAGGCGGTAAGAAAGTGGTCTTTGCCAGTACGCACTTCGATCTGAAAGCAGCAAATAAGCCCCTTCAGGCGGAGGAAGTGAACAGGATATTTAAAGATCAGAGCTTGCCGTTAGTGCTGGCCGGCGACTTTAATTCTCTTCCTGAAAGTGACGCCATCACCATTCTTGATAAAGAATTTACACGTACATGCAGGGAAAACTGCGGTTTTACCATCCCTGAAGTGAATCCTAACCGCACCATTGACTATATCATGTTCAAAAAGCCTGAGCAGTTTGAAGTGCTGTCTCATAAGGTGATCAGCGAGCCGTATGCTTCGGATCATTTGCCGCTTCTGGCCGAATTGAAAGTAAAGTAATTATCAGGGTATTTAAAAGATTTTATAAATGAAAAGACTTATGCTCCTGCTTTTAACAATAGGATTGTTAAACGCTTCATGTAAAAAAGAGGATGGTTCAGGGGATAAACCGTCCCCCGTGATTAGCTCGGTCTCGCCGCTGCGGGGAAGGGCTGGAACGGTAGTAACGATCAGCGGTGAGAATTTCAGCCGGCTGAGGAAAGAGAATTCGGTGAAGTTTAATGGGGTGGAGGCAAAGATCGTCACGTTCAATGAAGAGAATATCTATGTTGAGGTTCCTGAAGGAGGGACAACCGGCCCCCTAAGTATCAGCGTGGGCGGTAAATCTGTTGAAGGTGCCTCCTTTGAATATATGGACCCGATCATTCCTTACACCACGGAGACCTTCGCCGGGGATGGCACCGCTGCCTTTGCTGATGGCGCGGGTATAGCTGCTAAGTTTAATAACCCTGAAGGTGTTGCTGTTGATTCAAGAGGGAATATCATCGTTGCCGACCGTGTCAATAACCGCATTCGCAAAATAACGCCGGAAGGGGTGGTCAGCACGCTGGCAGGAACGGGTGTTGCAGGAAAGGTGAACGGGCCTGCAGCAACGGCAACATTTAATGGGCCATGGAAGGTGGCGGTAGATAAGAATGATAATATCATTGTTGCCGATAGGACAAACAACCTGATCCGTAAGATCACTGCCGATGGTATGGTATCGACTATAGCCGGAAGCGGCGTAAGAGGAAGCGCCAACGGACAAGGCACGAGTGCCAGCTTTAACTATCCGCAGGATGTAGAAGTGGATGCCAGCGGGATTATCTATGTGGTGGATTATACTAACAACCTGATCCGTAAGATCACCACAGATGGAATGGTTACTACCCTGGCCGGAAGTACCGCCGGATATGCCGACGGAACAGGGACGGATGCTAAATTCAATGCTCCCTGCGGCGTGGCGCTGGACCACGATGGCAATCTGCTTATTGCCGACAGGAATAACCACATGATCAGAAAGATAACTCCTGCGGGCGTTGTAACTACGGTAGCGGGGAACGGGACCAAAGGTGTTGTCGATGGCGACCTGCTGTCGGCTTCATTCTCGGAGCCATACGGTCTTTGTATTGCGCAATCGGGTGAAATCTTTGTTGCCGAGCTTGCTGGTCACGCGATACGTAAGATTACCAAGTACGGGGAGGTGATTACGATCGCAGGAAATGGTACAGCGGGATTTGCCGATGGAGCCACTGCTTCTGCAGTAAGGTTTACCAACCCAACCGACGTGGTTACAGACAGTCAGGGAAGAGTGTATGTTGCAGACCTTGCGAATCACCGGGTGCGCAGGTTGGTTCAGCAGAAATAATTATTGACCGAAAGAGGGAAATGCTCCCTCTTTCTTAATTCTTGTCATGTACAGACGTATAAGCTATTTAATTATTTTAGTTTCACTACTAAGTAAGCCGTTCACTGGTTTTGCTGAGATAGCAGATCATACCTTGAGCTCTCAGAGTAGTTCAGCACTTAGTTCTTCACGCGAGGTGATCAGAAGGACCATTGGCAACCGGGCAGACCAGATTCAGCTGGAAGTTATTCCTGCCGCAAATGGACTGGATGTGTATGCCGCTGAGGCTCGCAATGGAAAACTTACGGTGCGGGGAAGCAGTGCTTCTGCCTTGTGTTACGGCTTCTATGAATACCTGAAAAAGGCTTGCAGCAGTACGGTGAGCTGGAGCGGCTCCTACCTGAATATTCCGGCAAAGTGGCCCGACTACACCGTGCAAAGCACTACTTCGCCATACAAATACCGGTATTATCTCAATGTAGTCACTTTTGGTTATACCACGCCTTACTGGGACTGGCAACGCTGGGAAAAGGAGCTGGACTGGATGGCCCTTCACGGTGTGAACATGCCTCTGGCAGTTGTGGGGAGTGAGGCAATTGCAGCTCGTGTATGGAAGAAACTAGGCCTGAGCGATCGGGAGATACACGAGTTTTTTACAGGTCCTGCACATCTCCCCTGGCACAGGATGGGAAACCTGAACAAGTGGGACGGTCCGATCCCTGCCTCGTGGCATAAAGATCAGCTGGCACTTCAGCATAAGATCCTTGACCGGATGAGAGCATTGGGTATGCATCC
>DALYUO010000218.1:0-2342 GCA_031981225.1 Pararcticibacter sp. | reverse complement strand
GGTTGCCCCTGCCTTCGCAGGATTTGTGCCCGAAGGGTTTAAGAAAAAACACCCTGAGCTGAAGGTGAACGCTTTGAAATGGGGCGGTTTCCCTGGAGAGTACAATGCTTATGTTCTCTCTCCGGGCTCTAAGTGGTTTGAAGACATCGGTAAGCTGTTTGTTGAGGAGTGGGAGAAGGAGTTTGGCAGGAACACCTTTTATCTTTCCGACAGCTTTAACGAAATGGATGTTCCTGTACCTAAAGATCATCCCGAGCAGAAATATCCGCTGCTGGCAGGTTATGGAGAATCTATTTACAACTCTATCAAGGCCGGAAATCCCGACGCCGTATGGGTAACTCAAGGCTGGACATTTGGCTATCAGCATAAATTCTGGGATCAGCAGTCGCTGAAAGCGATGCTATCGAAAGTTCCCGATGATAAGATGATGATCCTTGACCTGGCAAATGAATATCCTGAACATGTATGGAAAATACCTATGGTGTGGAAAACGCACGAAGGATTTTATGGCAAGCAGTGGGTTTATAGTTTCGTTCCAAACTTTGGAGGCAAGACGCCCTGGACAGGCGTTCTTTCGTTGTATGCATCGGGTTCTGCTGAAGCTCTGAATTCGTCGTACCGGAAGAATCTGGTTGGCTTCGGCTCTGCTCCCGAAGGCATTGAAAATAACGAAGTAGTTTATGAGCTGCTGGCCGATATGGGATGGAGCCGGGATGCCGTTGACCTGAATAGCTGGCTAGCTCAATATTGCAGGTCGCGCTACGGTGGCTATCCTGATAAAATGAGGCTTGCCTGGGAGCAGCTTCAGAAAACGGCTTATGGAACGTTTGGTTCTTATCCGCGCTTTCTCTGGCAGCTCGTGGAGCCCGATACCCGGAGAAAAGGCAGCGTCAATTCCGACCCTCTTTTTATGCAGGCAGCGCAGAATTTCCTTGATTGTTCGGAAGATCTGAAGCAGAGCAACCTTTACAGAAACGACGCCATAGAAATTGCCATGCTTTATCTGGGAGTAAGGGCTGATGAATACTATAAGGAAGCATTAAAGGCTGCCGGAGAGGGTAAAGTAGCGGAGAAAAAGGCGGCAGGCGACAAGGCGATAGCGATCTTGAAACAGATTGACCGCTTACTTGAATCTCATCCGACCGACCGCCTGCAGCCCTGGGTAGCATCGGCACGTGCATACGGCAAGACAGAGCAGCAGAAAGACTATTACGAGTCGAACGCAAAGCGGCTTATCACTACCTGGGGAGGCAAACAGGAAGACTATGCTGCCAGATTATGGAGCGGTTTGATCAGAGATTATTATATTCCCCGGATACAAAATCACCTTTATGATGTTAACTTTAACCGTGCAAAATGGGAGGAGTTGTGGATAGAGAAAGCAGGAATTAGTAAAGTATCTCCTTTTGCTGATCCTCTTGCAAAAGCAAAGGAACTTGTGCGGCAATACAGTGAACCCTAAGGTTCAGGTATTTTAATTTATTATAAACCTACCCAGTTATAAAATGAATATTAAGAGAATCTTAATTCCTGTTTTTGCTGTTCTGTTGTTTTCTATGGAAGCATTTGCTCAGCAACAACTCAATCTCTCTTCCCCCGATGGGAGAGTTACGCTAAAGGTTGAGATCGGCGACGACATCAAATGGTCGGCCACCCTTGATGGCAAACCTGTGATACTACCCGGATCTGTTTCTATGTCGGTAGGCAAAGATATCTTAGGGAAAAAGCCGGTTCTGCTTTCGCAGAGCAAGAGGCAGATCAATAACAGCATCACGGTAGATGTGCCAAGAAAGAACAAGACAGAGCTGGACTTTTGTAACGAGTTGAGCCTGCGGTTTAAGAATAATTATTCGCTTATATTCAGGGCTTATAATGAAGGGGCGGCCTACCGTTTTGAAACCAGGTATAAAGATGAAGTCCTTGTGAAAAATGAGGATGTCAATTTAAATTTTAATCCAGGAAGTCAGGTGTTTTTCCCTGAAGAGGAAAGCATCATCTCACATTATGAAAGGTCATATATAGACACTCCTTTAGCTTCGTTATCTTCAGGACGGTTTTGTTCATTACCTGTTCTGGTGACTTCGGGCGGCGTAAGGGTGTTGGTTACCGAAGCTGATTTGTTTGACTATCCCAACTTGTTTCTTTCGGCAACGGGCGTTAATTCCTTAGCTGCTAAATTTCCACCTGTGTTGCTTCAGGCTGACCCGGGAAAGAGAGCTGACAGGGATGAAAAGATCGTAAAAGAAGCTGACTATATTGCCAGAACAAGCGGAACGAGGACCTTCCCATGGAGGGTGTTTACTATCACAGACGACGACAGGAAACTTGCAGAAAGCGATATG
>DALYUO010000217.1:7583-8188 GCA_031981225.1 Pararcticibacter sp. | reverse complement strand
GTTCCAATCCGGAGATGCAGAAAAGAGTTGCCAACGCCGTACGGGCGATGGTCGAAAGCGACGACAACGCCATCGTGTCCATACATGACCACGGTGCAGGAGGCCACCTGAATTGTCTTTCGGAGCTGGTAGAAGAAACCGGCGGTAAAATAGATCTTGATAAGTTGCCGGTAGGAGATCCGACGCTTTCTGCCAAGGAGATCATTGGTAACGAATCGCAGGAACGTATGGGCCTGGTGATCGGGGAGGATAATCTGGATACCCTGCAGAAGATCGCTGAGAGGGAGCGTGCCCCGATGTATACAGTGGGTACGGTAACGGGTGATCATCGTTTTAGTTTTGAATCTCAGGTGAGCGGTGCCAAACCGATGGACCTGAAGATGGAGGATATGTTTGGAAGTTCTCCGAAAACGGTGATGCAGGATAAAACAGTCGACACAAAGTATGAGCCGGTAGTTTACGATGTGACTAAGCTTGAAACTTACCTTGAGCAGGTATTGCAGCTGGAAGCGGTAGCTTGTAAGGACTGGCTGGTGAACAAAGTAGACCGTTGTGTGGGTGGCCGTGTTGCAACACAACAATGTGCAGGTCCCCTTCAGTTGCCT
>DALYUO010000217.1:4041-7573 GCA_031981225.1 Pararcticibacter sp. | reverse complement strand
TGTGGCGTAATGGCGCTTGATTTTCAAGGGAAGGACGGGATTGCGACTTCCATAGGCCACGCTCCGCTTTCTGCTCTGATTGACCCGGCGGCGGGCAGCCGGAACGCTATTGCTGAAGCTCTTTCGAATATAATTTGGGCTCCTTTGAAAGACGGCCTGACGAGTGTATCGCTCTCAGCTAACTGGATGTGGGCATGCAAAAATGTGGGCGAGGATGCACGCTTGTATAAAGCGGTGAAGGCTTGCTCCGACTTCGCAATCGAACTGGGGATCAACATCCCTACGGGAAAAGACTCCCTGTCGATGAAGCAGAAATACAAAGACAAGGAGGTGATCGCACCCGGAACTGTAATTATTTCGGCTGCTGGTCATTGCGACGATATAACAGCTACTGTTGAGCCGGTTCTTCGTAAAGATGGCGGTTCTATTTATTATATTAATCTTTCGGGCGACCGCTTCAAACTTGGCGGATCTTCTTTTGCTCAAATCCTGAATAAGATCGGCTCTGAAACTCCGGATATCAGGAACGCAGCTGAGTTTAAAAATGTATTCGACACCTTGCAGGCTTTAGTCAAATCGGGTCATATTCAGGCTGGTCATGATATCGGAAGCGGTGGATTGATCACTACGTTACTGGAGCTTTGCTTTGCTGACCGTGATCTGGGAGCCAGCATCGACCTGTCGCCTCTTGGAGACCAGGACATCATTGAGACTCTCTTCGCGGAAAATATTGCATTGGTATTCCAGGCTGATCAGGCAGTGGAATCCGCTCTCGAATCAAATGGGATCACCTATTATAAGATCGGGGAGGTTAGTTCTGAGTCCCTACTGAAAGTGAAGAACAGTGCGGGCGAATGGGATTTTGATATTGATCACTTACGCGATGTGTGGTTCAAAACCTCATATCTCCTTGATCAGAAACAAAGCGGACCAGTAAAGGCGAAGGAGCGTTTTGATAACTATAAATTCCAGGTTCTGAAATATAAGTTCCCGTCGGATTTCAACGGGAAGAAGCCTGTTTTAGATCCTGCAAAGCCGAGGATTAAGGCAGCGATCCTTCGCGAGAAGGGCAGCAACTCTGAAAGGGAGCTGGCCAATGCCCTGTATCTCGCCGGCTTTGATGTGAAAGATGTGCACATGACGGATTTAATTTCCGGAAGGGAAACTCTGGAAGATATCCGTTTTATAGGGGCCGTTGGTGGTTTTTCCAATTCCGATGTGCTTGGTTCAGCTAAAGGATGGGCGGGAGCTTTCCTCTATAATGAGAAGGCAAGGATCGCACTGGAGAATTTCTTCAAACGGGAGGATACGCTTTCCCTTGGTATTTGTAACGGCTGCCAGCTGTTTGTGGAGCTGGGACTGATCAACGACGATCATGATAATAAACCAAAGATGCTGCATAACGATAGCGGCAAGCACGAATCGGGCTTTACGTCGCTGACTATCCAGGAGAACAAATCGGTGATGCTGTCGAGCCTCGCCGGATCAACTCTGGGTGTATGGATCTCACACGGAGAGGGTAAATTTGAGCTCCCTTATACAGAAGACAAATACCAGATCGTTGCCAAGTATGGATATGAAGGTTATCCGGCTAATCCTAACGGATCGGGCTATAATACAGGAATCCTTTGCGACAGGACCGGAAGACACCTGGTGACGATGCCGCACATCGAGCGTTCGCTTCTTCAGTGGCAGTGGGCTAATTACCCTGCCGGACGTAAGGACGAGGTGTCGCCGTGGGCTGAAGCTTTCGTTAACGCCAGAGTATGGCTGGAAGAGAATTGAGTTGCGGGTTGTAGGTTGTGAGTTGCGGGTTGTAGGTTGTAAGTTGTAGGTTGTAGGTTGTAGGTTGTAAGTTGTAGGTTGAAAGTTGTAGGTTGTAGGTTGTGAGTTGTGAGTACAGCTTTGCATTGGTAAGGAATCTTAAAAGACTCCCACGCCCCTAATTATTTTATTGTATTTAGTGCTTAGCCATTTAGCGCTGCTTGAAGTTCCATGATACTTAGAATTAGTGTATCGTTTCGCTTTAAAAGACCTTTCGTTAACGTATAACGGGTCGGGAACTATTCATCTGTTACTTCTGCGAAAAAAACATATTAATTTTTTGTTAAAGTTTGCTAAGTTTGAGTAAACATCGCAACATTGGGGACAGAATACAGGAATTATTCGGACGAAGAGCTGATCTGTTTGCTTAATCAGGGTGAAAAAAAGGCCTTTGATGAGATTTACAGGCGCTATTGGAACCCTATGTTCCAGTCTGCGTACAATGTAGTGAGAGACTGGGATGCCTGTATGGACATCATACAGGAACTTTTTATCTGGATCTGGTCGCATCGCAGCAGCATGAAGGTGACTACATTAAAGGGCTACCTGTTTGCTGCCGTTAAATTTAAAGTTGCCAATTATATCCGGTATGGCAAGATCCGGGAATCCTTCTTTGATGATGTCCGCAAGCTGGGGGAACCTTCTGTTTCTGTAGAGGAAAGTGTAGAAGTAAAAGATTTGCTTGTTGTTATAGCACGTTTTACCGGTGAACTTCCAGAAAAGTGCCGTGAAGTGTTCATGTTAAGCAGGAATGAGCACCTTAGTAATAAAGAAATAGCAGCGCGCCTTGGGATCTCTGTGAAGACTGTCGAGAATCAAATCACCGTTGCCCTCAAAAAATTACGCTCTTCTCTGGTGCGTTTATCATCTTTCCTGTTGTTTTTTATTTAATTGGTCTTTTTTTCTTGTTGTTTTAGTTTTCTTTCGATCATTACGTTGCAAATTTATCTGCTTATTTGTGTAATCCGGATCATTTTAGAATAAATAGTATTATTTTTTTGATTCGTCGTAGGGGCTGAGCGCTTTTGATGTGCCTTGTATTGTAGAAGGTATAAAATGGATAAGAAAGCGTTCCTGCAAATAGCAGATAAAATAAGTAAGGGTTTAGCGACTGAAGAGGAGGTGGCCCTGTTTAACTCCTACTACAATCATTTTCAGGAAGACGGTCAGGCATGGGAAGTTCAGCCAGAGGGGGAAAGTATTGGGGAGGAGATCCGCTCCAAAATCGATGAAGCCATCAAGGCTCAGGAAGAAAGGCCTGTAAGATCTTTCAGTTTTGCTTATGTTAAAGTTGCCGCTGCCGTCGCGTTATTAATTATTTCTGCCGGTCTGTTATATATAATAAAACAAGACCGGAAGGATCCAATCCTTGCAGGAAAGACTGAAGTGCAGTATAAAAATGACGTCAATCCCGGGGGAAATAAAGCTGTACTAACCTTAGCTGACGGATCATCGATTATGCTTGATGAATCGGAGAATGGCCGGCTGGCTACTCAGGGTAATATGGCCATCAATAAAACCGGGAACGGGAAGATAGTATACCGGAACGCAAAAGCGGGAGACGCAAAAGGAACGGGGTCCATGGCTTATAATGTCATTACTGTTCCACGTGGAGGAAGCTATCGGCTTACCCTGCCTGACGGAACAGAGGTATGGTTAAACGCTTCATCCTCTCTGAAGTTTCCGGTTTCCTTTGATAAAGACGAGC
>DALYUO010000217.1:732-4031 GCA_031981225.1 Pararcticibacter sp. | reverse complement strand
TAGAACTGAAAGGAGAGGCCTATTTCGAAGTGGCATATAAGGTGAAAGGTGAAAGGGGAAAGGTGAAAGCTGAAAGAGGAGAGGTGAAAGCGGAAAGCGGAAGGCAGAAAGCTGAAAGAGTGCCATTTGTGGTGAGAAGCGGCGGGCAAATAGTTGAAGTATTGGGCACACACTTTAATATTAGTGCTTATAGCGATGAAGCTTCTATAAAGACTACTCTTCTTGAAGGAAAAGTACGTGTTACTGCAGGCAGTAAACAATCTCCTAAAGATTCAAAGTTGCTTAAGCCCGGCCAGCAATCAGAATTGTCTTCGGTACAGCATGAGATTATTGTGAATGAAGTCGATACAGAGGAAGCTATTGCCTGGAAGAACGGGATGTTTCAGTTCAGCGACAGCGATCTCAGAAGCATTATGAATGAGCTGGAGAGATGGTATGATATCGAAGTGGATACGAAAGGTATGCCGGAAAAGAGATTTAATGGCATTATTCCGAGGAATGTCAGGCTCTCGCAGGTGCTTGACATGATGGAGAAGACAAGTGGTTTGAAATTTAAAATCGAAGGAAGGAGGGTTTCTATGCTGCAATGACTTACCTCATAGCTCTCCCGCCGGAGGGCGACAGCAGAAGCCAAAAACCCCGCCTGTAAAAGACGGGGCTGTCCTGAGGTGGTGGAACACCCCGGGCATTAAGGTCTTTCTGCAATTAACACTGGCGAAAGTAATTAACGCGATTATTCACCTTAAACATTACAAATGTATGAATTCTTACATTCACGGCAAGGGAATGTGCTGCCGGCATATTTTAGTTAGTTGCCGCTGCCGCTCTTCTCAGTCGAAAATTCTGTTGACCATGAAGCTTTCAATTATTTTAACGGTGCTCACCTGCTTCCAGATACAAGCTGCGGTTTTTTCGCAGCAGGTTAGCCTCGCCGTAAAGAAGGCGCCGCTGGAAAAAGTAATAAAGGAGATAAGAAAGCAAAGTGGCTATGCCTTTTTCTACGACTCTGAATACCTGAAAAAAGCAAACCCTGTGAGTATTGATGTAAAGAAGGTTTCGGTAGAACAGGCCCTTGAAAAAGCCTTTTCAGGACAGCCTTTTACCTGGGAGATTGTCGACAAGATCATCATCATTAAGCCTGCAGCTATAAAAGAGAAACCTGTGAATAATGCAGTTCCTGCCCAGGTCAGGGGAAGGGTTACCGACGAGAAGGGCGAGCCTTTACCCGGCGCTACCATCAAGGTGAAGGGCGCAAATCAGGCGGTTGCAGCTGATGTTAACGGATCTTTTACTCTGAGGAATGTCAATGATAATGCCATGCTCGTGGTTTCATATACGGGCTTCCTCACGGTGGAAGTTCAGCTAAACGGCAGGAGCGAGTTAACGATCGCATTAAAGGAAGATCTGCAGGATCTGAGTGAGGTAGTGGTTGTGGGATACAGTAACCGGAGGAGAAGTGAATTAACCAGTGCGGTAAGCACTGTCTCCTCTGAAGAGCTGCATGACGTGACATCCAACAACGTAGGTTCCATGCTTCAGGGTAAGGTAGCCGGTCTGCAGGTGATCAACAGTTCGGGAGCGCCAGGTGCAGCGCCCGAGATCCGGCTCCGTGGCATTTCTTCTGTGAATGCCACGCAAACACCTCTTACAGTGGTCGACGGAATTATCGGGGGCAACTACGATCCGAACGACGTGGAAAGCATTACGGTACTGAAAGACGCCGGTGCAACGGCTATGTACGGATCACAGGCTAATGCCGGAGTGATTATCATTACTACCAAGAGCGCTAAATCCGACAAGACTCACTTTGAGGCGAAGATAACCACCGGATTTCGTACCGCTGACTTCGGTAAAATGGATATGATGAGCGGAAGTGAGCTTTATGAGCACCAGAAGGAGTTTTACCGCGACTATATCGTTGGAGCGACGGATAATTCGTACAAAGTAGACATTGTAAAGTTCTATAGTGAGAGGCCCCTTGAATTACGTGGTCAGAATTACAACTGGGTAGATGAGTCGTTCAAACCAGCGCCGATGTATAATTTCTATTTTTCTGCGAGAGGAAAAACGGAGAAGAACGACTACTATGCAGGGGCCTCCTATTACAATGAGAAGGGAACCTTTATGAACACCGGCTTCCAGCGACTGAACCTGAGGGCAAACTCAACTTACCACTTTTCGAAGAAGCTGAATGTGACAAATAACGTTAATCTGAGCGGTTCGATAGGAAAGAGTTACGACTATATGGATGTTTATTATTCTTTTTTGAATATGCCCTGGGATAACCCATACGACACCAATGGGAACCCGGTTTATGTTGACGGAAACTCGGCTTTCAAATGGTGGTCGAGGGATAAGGTGAATCCAGTCCATACTGTGGAGAATGCCGATCATTCGACTAAGGGCTTCGATCTGAATTACGACTTTGCAGCGAACTATACCATTAACAAATGGCTGATCTTCTCCAGCTCTAACCGCTTTGCGGCCGGGTTTAACAAGGGAGTGAACTACGTATCGCCGTTGGCGGCGGGGACTTATCATAACACCGGTTACCTGGATGAACTGAATATTATCAATTACGGATTAATATCCAATAATCTGCTGAAGTTCAATTTCGAGCTGGGTGACCATAGTATTAATGGTTTGGCAGGCGTTGCAATTGAAAATAGCAAAACAGAGCTTTCGGGCGCTTCCGGGCGTGGTCTTCCTGAAGGCCTTAAGGTGCTGGACGTAGTTTCGAGTAACCAGCTGGTAAACGGGTCAAATAACAGAGCCATTATTCAATCTTTCATCTCGCAATTGAACTATAGCTACAAGAATAAGTATATGTTCACCGGCTCGTACCGGCTTGACGGATCTTCTGCATTTCCAAAGGGGAATCAGACCGCCGGCTTTCCCGCTGTTTCTGCAGCCTGGCTGGTGAGCAACGAAGATTTTCTGAAAGACAACGATGTGGTGGATAACCTGAAACTTCGCCTGAGCTACGGGGTTACAGGTACGCAGGACATCGGAGCTTCCAGATTTCTTGGATTGTTCTCCCTGACTACTCAGTATAATTCGCTGCCGGGGGCTACGCCCTACCAGTTACCTAATCCCTTGCTTACCTGGGAAAGTAAGCATCAGTATAATGCAGGCGTCGATATCGGGTTGTTTAAGCGCCTTGCTGTAACCTTTGATGCCTATCATAACGTTACCAAAGACCTGCTGCTGCAGGTATCACAGCCACTTTCCATTGGCTTTGAACAGCGCTGGGAGAATTCGGGGCAGGTGATCAATGATGGTGTTGAGTTAGGGATCAA
>DALYUO010000217.1:0-722 GCA_031981225.1 Pararcticibacter sp. | reverse complement strand
TGAAAGAGCTGCCCGGTGAAATTATCAGGACCGGTGCGTGGAGCATTTCACAGATCTACAGGAATGAGGGTAACCTGTATGAATTTTACATGCCGAAGTGGAGAGGTGTAGATGCTGAAACAGGGGCTCCTTTGTGGGAGAGGCTGATTAAGGATGAGGACGGGATGGTAGTAGCACGTGAGACCACTGCAGAGTATTCGCAAGCCACGCTTCAGGAAGTTGGATCGGCCCTGCCAAAGTATCAGGGAGGTTTCAATAACAGTTTCAGGTATAAGAATTTCGGACTCCGGGTAAATACCTATTTTAACTACGGCAACAAGGTGTTCAGTAATAACCTTCGCTTTGTAATGAATGACGGGCATGAGCCATATTATAACCAGATCAGCTTGCCTGATGGCGCGGTTGTCTGGACCCGACCGGGTGATATCGCCACCGAACCCAGTCCCCAAAATTCGGCCAACTCTACAGAGACATCGACGCGTTACCTCAAAGACGGCAGTTATTTTACGATCCGGAATGTTGCGCTTTCTTATGAACTGCCAAAGTCGATGGTCAGCAAGCTGAAGTTTGAAGGAGTGACTATCTCCTTAACCGCGGATAATGTTTATACGTTCAGCAATTTCCTGGGGCAGGATCCTCAGACTACCGTAACTCCCGGAGAGAATGTAACACCGGGTGTGTCGGATTTTAAATATCCTAATAACAGGCAATATCTAATTAAT
>DALYUO010000216.1:5601-8284 GCA_031981225.1 Pararcticibacter sp. | reverse complement strand
GATTAGATATTAGAGGCAACAGGCTTGAACTTGATCTTGGTTATCAGCGCAATTTCAGGCAGGAGTTCAGCCATTACGTGCCTCATGGTTACATGCCCCCATCCTATCCCGCAGACATGCCGGTCCCTGAAAATCTCGAAAGGGAGTTTGACAAGACAGTATACTCGTTGAACCTGCGCAATAACATCTCTTTTGCGTCACATAGCATAACAGCAGGCATCAACAGTGAATATCAGGATAACACGATCAATGGTTGGAGCTTTCTTGTGCCCTCGTTCAAACAGAGTACTATTGGGGTATTTATATATGACAAACTTAAAGTAAACGAGCATTTACTTTTACATGGGGCTATCAGATACGATTTCGGCAAGATCCGCATGTTTAAATACGCCGATTGGTTCCAATCAGAAACAACTAACGGTGATGCAGTCGTTTCAAAAAATATTGTTAGGGCTTCTGATCTCAATCGTTCCTTTAACAGCGTGGTTTGGTCCGCCGGGCTGAACTATAACCGGGACAGATTTGAATTGAAAGCCAATATAGGCAAGAGCTTTCGTATTCCGATTGCAAAAGAACTTGGCGCCAATGGCGTAAACTATCATTACTTCAGCTATGAACGTGGCGACCCTGATCTTTCACCGGAGCAATCCTACCAGGCCGACCTTAGTTTCGGATGGAATGCTGAAAGGTGGTCTGTACTGATAAGTCCGTTCTATAACTACTTTCCTAACTACATATATCTTAATCCTTCGTCCGCCTATGATTATTACTACGGAGCCGGGAATCAGGTGTTTCAATATGCACAAAGCAGGGTCATGCGCTACGGCGCTGAAGTCGAGTTTAAATACAAAATTCTGAAAACGCTATCAAGCGAATTTTCTGGAGAATACTTATATGCGCGTCAGCTTTCGGGCGATAAGAAAGGATATACACTGCCTTTCTCGCCTCCCGCTTCTGCATTGATTAGTCTCACATGGTCGCCTTCAAGGATAATGAATATGAAGGACACCTACCTCTCTGCCGACTATCGCTTCACAAACAAGCAGGACAACATCGTGCCTCCTGAAAAAAAAACGCCGGGATACCAGGTGGTCAATGTCCAGGCAGGCATAAAAATCGCCCTATACAATCAACCGCTGATACTAAGCTTTCAGGCGCAAAACCTTCTGAACCGGAGATACCTGAATCACACCAGCTTCTATCGCATTATTCAACTGCCTGAAGCAGGGAGGAACCTGGTTCTTTCTATGAAAATCCTTTTTAATCAAAAGCAATGACAGATTTCTTCCATAAACGAGGGCCGCCCCGGCCAACTAATTCAAAATGTTTTATCCTTAAATCAGTAATAATACGGCTATGTACAAATGGCCAGAATCTGCTTAATTATTAAAAACCAACAACATGAAAATTTCTTTAAAATCGTTTATAGTTCTCTTTATATCGTTCATATTTATTTCGTCGTGTAAGAAAGACGAAGACGAAATAATTCCGGTGCCTTCCTTTAATAACCTCGAAATTGGTACAGACAACAACAAGACTGCCTACCCGGGCAGCGACATTCACATTGAGGCCGAAATACTGGCGCCGGCAACCATCGCAAGTGTAAAACTTGAAATCCATCCTCAATCGGGCGAGGGCTGGTCATACGAACAAGAGTATACTGAGGGCTTCTCCGGATTAAAAAACGCTGAGTTCCACAAACATATCGACATTCCGGCAGAAGCTCCGCTGGGACTTTACCATGTCCATTTAAGTGTAACAGACGCACTTGGTCAATCAACTGAGCTTGAATCTGAACTTGAGTTAAAATTTGATCCTTCTTTACCGGTAGTCACCGGCTTAGAGGTATCGCCAAATACCGCAGGTACCGACTTACATCTGGAAGCTGTGATTAGTGCGACAAACAAGATAGCGAAAGTAGTTGTCGAGGTACACGGATCAGCGTGGGAAAAAGAATTCGAATTTACAGATGCCGCGATGGTTGGACAGACAACGTATAATTTCCACAAGCATGTTAATATTTCAGAAGCACCTGCAGGTCATTATCATGTTCACGTAAAGGTTGTAGACCAGCAGGGCAAGGAGAATGAGTTTGAGGAACATTTTGATAAGAACTAGCTATTTGCAACAGTAATCGGTTATGAAAAACTTAACCTTAATGGCCCTGGCCATATTTTATGTAATACTGCTCAGCAATTGCAGCAGCGACTCAGAAACTGATACCGAGTATCCCGTAATCGACATCTCATCCGCACAGGCATTTCCAAAGCAATGCAGTTCAGTCGACCGGGGAAAGAAATTCACTTTCAGGGCGAGATTTAGTGATAATCTGGCATTAGGTTCCTTTAGCCTGGATATACATCATAATTTTGATCATCATTCGCATAGCACCGAAATAAGTAACTGCGAGTTTGAAGCAGTAAAAACGGCCGTCAAACCATTCCTTTTTATCAAAGATTACTCCATTCCGGAAGGACAGACAAGCTATGAAGCAACGGTTGAAATAGAAGTGCCCGTTGACGCTGACCCCGGAGACTATCATTTCATGATCAGACTGACCGACAAGGAAGGTTGGCAGACCATCAAAGGATTGAGCATAAAGCTGCAATAAAACAAGGAATTATCCCACATGCCGGGTACACAAGTATGAAAGATTAATCTCTTGCGAGATTAATCTTTCCTG
>DALYUO010000216.1:310-5492 GCA_031981225.1 Pararcticibacter sp. | reverse complement strand
TATTCACTAAACGCAGAACCGTCCTTCCGGTAAATGTCATGAAACCAAAGCTCTGGTTCTTTCCCATCGGGCTTTGGAGTGTCCCACGCGTAAATTGTATTTGTTTTCCCTGAAACAAAACCCCAGTTTATCGCTCCCACTTTTTCCTGCTTGAGTATGGGCATTATTGTCTGAAAAAGGCTTCCATTCCTTCTGGCCATATACTCTGTACATACCAACGGGCGGTTGTATTGACGCAGATCATCGATCTTCTTTTTATGAGGATCGGCATACCCGTAATGGTGATAAGTGATTACATCAGAGTTTTCAAGCTGAAATGTGTTCAGGTTTTTAAAGTTGTCGCCGTAATTCCATACGCCAATGGTAAGCGGCTGCGAAGGATTAACGGCGCGCGCCCAGGCAAATACTTCTTTCACAAGCGGTAAGCTCTTGTCGACGTAACCATTGTTACCTGGCTCATTGTAAAGGTCCCACATCACTATGCGCTGGTCATTTTTGAAAGTCGTGAGGATGTCTTTTACATAGGCTTCAAGCATCTTCAGGCTATCGGGATTGTTCCGGATATCTGTTCCCGGATCACGTAACCAGCCGCTGTTATGTACGCCAACTTTTGGCTCGGGCTGTTTACCCGCCTGATATTTATCGTTCCAGCAGTCGTCGAAAAACACTAGCATTGTTTTGATATTGTGTTTGGCCGAAATCGCGAGATATTCATTCAGTCTTTTCTTAAAGCCCTCCTTGTCCGACGTCCATGCCACATGATGCAAAAATACCCGCATCGTATTAAATCCTAATCCTTCTGCCCAGCCCAGTTCTTTATCTATCGTTGCGGGATCAAAAGTAGCCTCCTGAAACATTTCAAGCTGGTTAATTGCGGTAGAAGGCTGAAAATTACAGCCTGTCATCCAGGCCTCACCTTTATACCATTTGTTTGCTTTAGCTTCCGGCCATCTGCCCTGCTGGGCACCAACATTCAAACCTGAGAGCAGTAAGAAGAAAATCAGAATCCGTTTCATAATTGTTTAAAAAAGTAAGTTCAATAGGGCATTTTGTTTATGCCCATTAATAAATTTAAGTCCGATAATAAATTAGATTAAGCAGGTATTATCCCAAATCTCTAAAGAACCGGTCAACAAAGTAAATCAATTCCAGTCTTTTCTTCTGATCAATATATAGCAATATTGTCTCATTTTTAGCACTTTTGAAGCAGGTTTATGCAAATTGGCAGGTCAGACCCCCATTTGCCTCTCTATTTATTGTCGACAGCAATTTCGGCCATAAGGTTTACATTAGGATCGGGAATGATACCGGAGGGCGGCGACGCCACAGGAAGTTCGAGTGTAGTTTCCCGATCTTTGAGAAGTACAGATCTCAAGGCTGCCTCTCCGGGGATCGAGAATTCAAAAGGCAGTTCGTACAGCTCGGGCTGTTCCTGCCTGATGCGCAGACTGAGCTTTTTTAAATCAGCACGGTACGACCAGTTCAAGCTTAGTCTCGGATTCCCGGCACGGTAGAGCCATTGGTTGAAAAACACATCAAGATCTTTACGGGCCACCCGCTCAAAGATGCGAAGCAGGTCATCGGTGTCGGCGTTTTTGTTGCGATATTTCTTGTAATATTTCCTAATGGCCTTCCAAAAGGTTTTATCCCCCATTTCACGCCGGAGCATATGCAGCACCCATGATGCTTTTTCGTAGCTATTGGCATTCAGAATCTGCATGTAGTCAGACTGCACATGATCGATGATCGGCGTGAAGCGCTCTTTTTCGAATTCCAGCACTTTGTTTCGCTGATGAGTCATAAGTATCTTCAGTGAGTCGATGCCATATTTATCTTCCAGATAAATGTTGCTCAGGTACGTTGCAAAACCTTCACTTAACCATACATGCGACCAGTCTTTTTCTGTAGCGGCGTCGCCGAACCACTGATGTGCTATTTCGTGTGCAACCAGACTCTCAACACCCGGGTAAGCGGGCGATTCTTCGAAATAAAAAATCGCTCCCGCATTTTCCATTCCGCCAAACATGGTCTTCGACTGAACATTGGCGAGCTTTTTATATGAAAAGGGACCAATCTTACGAATGAAAAAAGAGAGTATAGATGGCGCCGTATCATAGGCGCTTACATTCTTCTCGCCCTCGAACAGCCAGCTGCTCACCGGAATCGCTCCCACTTTACCGGTGTTTTTAACCGTAAAAGGAGCCGCTCCAATCACCATTACTTTTGTGGGGATGGGTGTGGTTTCTTCATATCGTGTAATGGTTTCATCATTACCTGCCGCCCTCTCCTCTTTCATTACACCATTTGCTATTACACGGTAACGAGAAGGTGCCCTGACGGTAAAATCAATAGTCGCCTTATCAGACGGATGATCAATACAGGGGAACCATTGATGGGCACGGTTAGGCCAGTTATCTGCAAAAATGGTACGCTGTCCGAATTGATTAACGGAGATAATCAGTCCGTCGGCAGGAATACCGGAATAAGTGATGATATAATGTACAGATGCCCCGCGCTTCGCAGGTGAATATATTGTTAGTTTTTCAGCAGTTTGACTAAACTTTACCGGTTCCTGATTTCTATTTGTCGCTACGCTTTTAACAACCATTCCCTTCCCGGAGTTGCCGCGACCAGCGAGATCAAATACAACCGAATCAGAAGCCCGCAGATGCCTGGTATGAATATCTGCACGTCCCACAATCGCATTCGTTGTGTCGTTCAGGGAAATATTTAAACGGTAGTGACGTACATCGATCTGGGCATAAGCCATACCGGATACTATAAAGACAAGCAATACACTTAGTATTGACCGATTTAGTTTCATTGCAGGGTTCATTGGCATCTAATTACGGGGAATCTCTACATAAAAAGTAGTACCAGCATCCTCTTTACTTTCGAACCAGATGTGCCCCTGGTGCCATTCTATGATCGTTTTTATAATAGACAGGCCGAGGCCGACTGTCGGTTCACCATTCAGTCCTTTTCTCCTTGCCTCAGTGAACTTCTCAAAGAGAGCGTTGTGATATTTTTCAGGAATGCCTATACCATTATCGCTGAAAGTAAACAATACAGAATCGGTCTGATCCGTAACTGTTAATGAAATCACACCTTGCTTTTTTGTAAACTTAAGGGCATTAGTCATTAAGTTATTCACCACCTGCATAAATTTACTTTCATCAAGCTCAAGAAAAATGTTCTCACTGGAGCTTGAGAATTTAAAAATCCTTTCTGTAGTCCATTCAGATTTTCTGTACTCTTCCATTACTTCTTTCAACTTAACAGCGATATCAACGCGTTTTTTTACAAGGTCAACCTCTGCCATTTCTAAGAATTCACGCTGAGTGAGGTCGGCAATAAGATCTGTGGACTGCTTCATTCCCTAAACGCCTTACTGACATACTTAAACTTCCCCGCAGTTAAGTCAAACGCAAAACGAAGGTTAGGCGAGTTTTCTGCTAATGACTGGAAAATACTATCTGTCATATCTTTTATATTGAACAATTACACAACAAGCGGATGTTTCTGGTGGACTGCTGCAAATGCAAATAAACTGGTTCCTGCTTTCCGGAGGTCTGACGCTTCCCTTGGTTCCTAAAAGAAATAAAACGCTTTGCAGTTCTCGTTTTAATTTTCTTAACCCTGATATATACGAAATGTTTTATTCGTTCTCTTCTGCTAAAGTGTGATCAGTCGCTTCTGAGCCAGTATAGAGCCTAAATGCAAGCCCTCGTGAAATGGCAGGAAATTAATAGCTGCATCAATATCCGGAATACTCACGCCATACCGGGTAACCCAGGGCGTATAATTTAAAAATATACCGGCCTGATAATCTTCTTCGAACTGATCGAGGGTAGAGATTAACAAACGCTTGATCTCGCCTGCTTCCTCCTGGCTTATAAAGCGTTCAGGCCGGGATCCAGGCTTGTAATCCTGAAAAAATGATTCTTCTACTTTCAAACCCGCGCCCGCACGCATGTAGCATACCCCTTGCTGTGCAGCTATCAAATGACCAAGGTTCCAGATAATATTATTATTAAATCCTTCAGGCACTTTGTTTAACTGTTCAATACTGAGGGTATCCGTTAATTCTAGAAGGTATCTTCTGGTTTTGTTTATAATTTCGAGAGACTTTTGCATGTTGCAAATGTACAAAAGAGCAGTCTTCTGGTAATTAAGAAACCAAAATATCTATTTGTCTGTTACTGAAAAAAATTCATGAAATGACGAAATCCGACAAACAAGGTTTCTTTGATAACATTGCCACGACAATCACCTCCTGGACTGGTAGTTCTTATGCTTTTATGGCAGCATCTGGTATTGTCATTGCCTGGGCCATATCGGGCCCCTTCTTTAATTATTCGGAAACATGGCAATTAGTAATAAACACCGGAACAACAATCATTACGTTCCTTATGGTTTTTATTATTCAGAAATCGCAGAACAAAGATTCAAAAGCGGTGCAGCTTAAGTTGAATGAACTGATTGCTGCCAACAGGCATACCAGCAACAGGATGGTCGATATAGAAGATCTCACGGAAGACGAGCTGAATAATTTGCGTGACTTTTATAAAAGACTTTCTGATCTGGCTGAGGAAGAAGACGATATTCATCAGTCGCATTCAATAGATGCAGCCGAAAAGCTGCAAAGGAACAAAAGCAGAATCAGAGACAACCGGATTAACAAGAAAAAACAAAGCCAGCTTTGTAAAAAGTGCGTTGTAAAAAATTCTTTTTTGAAAAGTGATAGAGGCGACTTTATAGATGAAGGCTAAACCAAAAGGTAGAACCTTCATCTACCTTACTTGTAACGCCCATTTCCCCGCTGTGCCTTTCGATAATCTGCGACGAAATGAACAATCCAAGTCCCAGGCCCTGGAAGGATTCCTTAACACTCTGAACACGGTAGAACCGCCCGAAAACACTTCTGATCTCGCTTTCAGGTATCCCTATACCATAGTCAGTAACAAAGGTTTTAAGAACGTTATCTTCTATTGCGGTTGTAACACATACGGAGTTAGCGTCGGGTGAGTACTTTATAGCATTCGAAATGAGATTCGTTATTACCTGCCCTATTCTTTCCTTATCGCCATGTATAACCGCCGACGGCCCAAGATCCGTTACTACCTGATGCTTTTCGCATGAGCCTTGTATTCCTTCAACTACTTCGTAAACAAGGTCATTG
>DALYUO010000216.1:0-208 GCA_031981225.1 Pararcticibacter sp. | reverse complement strand
AATCAAAATCAGAAACGTTGAGGTTCATAATACCCGATTGAAGCTTGGTAACATCCAAAAGGTTAAATATCATCCCCACAACCCTGTTTATCTGCTTGTCTATTTTATTTACAAGTATAACTGATGTTGAATTGTTCTCCTTTTTCATTCGCATCTCAAGCACCTGCGTATACGCTTTCAGACTTGTGAG
This sequence comes from Pararcticibacter sp., assembly GCA_031981225.1. Classification (GTDB taxonomy): domain Bacteria; phylum Bacteroidota; class Bacteroidia; order Sphingobacteriales; family Sphingobacteriaceae; genus Arcticibacter. The sequence goes on along the minus strand of DALYUO010000216.1, from coordinate 18 downwards.
GGGTGTCTTTAACTCATG
>DALYUO010000215.1:4830-8314 GCA_031981225.1 Pararcticibacter sp. | reverse complement strand
CAATCATTTCAGATAAGCTTCGCATAGAACAGATTCTGAAGAACTTACTTTCGAATGCTTTTAAGTTTACCCCTGAAAAGGGGAGTGTAACAGTGTCTGTATCGAAAGCAGGGCCTGAGTTGGTGTATGCCAATAAGATATTATATTCGGCTCCTGAAGTAATAGCGTTTCAGGTTAAAGACACCGGTATAGGTATCTCCGAAGACCAGCAGAAAGTTATTTTTGAGGCATTTAAACAAGCAGATGGTTCTACAAGTCGTAAATATGGCGGAACCGGGCTGGGTCTGTCGATTTGCAGAGAACTGGTTCATTTACTTCAGGGTGAAATACATGTTGAAAGCCAATTTAAACAAGGGAGTACTTTTACATTGTTTTTGCCAATTGAAGCCGGTATTGGCGGAAAGCTTCCCTCGGAGGGGGGTAATCATATTCTGCCGGGATTAAATCCCCAGATGGCCCCGCAGACGCTAACGAAATCAGGCGCAGAAGCTTCAAAACGTTGTGGTATAGATAATATTCACTCCCTGCTGATAATAGAAGACGACGAGATCTTTGCGGATGAGCTGAGGGAATATGCTATAGCAAGGAACTTTACCCCATTAATGGCAAATCAGGGCGATATTGGACTTCAAATGGCCAGGGAGCAACAGCCAGATGCTATTGTCCTGGATATTAAGCTGCCTGTTATGGACGGGTGGACTGTATTGAAAAGACTTAAAGAAGACATCCGTACAAAAGATATTCCTGTTCATCTTATGTCCTCGGGAGATGCAGCGAAGTCGAAAGTACGCAAAGAAGGAGCTGTTGGCTTTTTGCAAAAGCCTGTTGATAAAGAACAGCTGGACGAAATATTTAACAGCCTCATAGACAACCAGGAAGAATCAGCGCTCCGTAAGGTTTTGGTAGTTGAAGACCAGAAAGTAGTAAGTGAGGTCCTTGCGAGGGAATTGTCTGCCCGTAATATTGTAGTAGTGCAGGCTTTTGACGGTAAGGAGGCGTTGGATATACTAGAAAAGGATACGCAATTCGATTGTATTATCCTTGACCTGAGACTTCCTGATATCTCAGGCGTAGAGCTTTTGAAGAAAATAAAGGAAGATGCCCGACTAGCCAGGATCCCGGTGGTTATAAATACGGCTATGGAACTGGATAAAGAGACTATGCATACTGTGATGAAGTATACCAATGCAATGGTTTTAAAGGGTAATAAATCTAATCACCGACTGCTTGATGAGGTAAATCTGTTTATGAATAAGATTAAAACGGTTGCACTCCGCCCTGGCTCATCGTTAACAGACAAGCCCTTGAAAAAAAATAATTCTACGATGGAAAAGGCGTTAAAAGGCAAGTATGTGTTAATTGTGGATGATGATATGCGTAATATATTCGCTCTCTCAAGCGCTCTGCAGAACTTTGATTTGAAAATTGAAATTGCGAACAACGGAAAAGAAGCGTTACGGCAACTTGAGCAGCATCCCGAAATAGATATTGTGTTGATGGATCTTATGATGCCGGAAATGGACGGTTATGAAGCTATTATGGAAATACGGAAACAGTCTCAATATCGTGATCTTCCTGTTATAGCACTCACAGCTAAGGCCATGAAGAATGATCGTGAAAAATGTATGGAGGTTGGTGCAAATGATTATATTTCAAAGCCACTGGATATCAATAAGCTGCTTTCCATGATGCGGGTTTGGTTGAGTTAAGTTTATTTAGAAGCCTGTGCGTAATGAAAAGCTTACATCGGAAGAACTTGAGGGATTGATTAGCTGGATCCATAATATTCATGGTTTCAGTTTTGACGGTTATTCAAGAGCCTCTCTGAAGAGGCGGGGAACGCGTCTTCTTGAACTACGTAATATCTCCTTTTACGATCTGAAAGCACTTTTGATCAACGACCTTGATTTTTTTGAAGAGTTCATCATTGAAGTTACTGTAAATGTCACGGAAATGTTCAGGGACCCTTTATTTTTCGGGACGCTAAAAGAGAAGGTCTTTTCCTATCTCGCTTCTTTTCAGGAGATAAAAATATGGAGCGCCGGCTGTTCGACTGGAGAAGAAGTATATTCGCTGGGCGTATTGTTACAGCAAGAAGGGTTATATAAAAGAGCATTTTTATATGGGACAGACATTAATCCTAAGGCGATAGAAACAGCCCGGACAGGGATTTACAGTTTGTCGAGTATGAAACAATATTCAGAAAATTACAGCAGGATTGGTATTGCCGGATCTTTATCTGACTTTTATCTCGCACAGTATGATGCCGCTCTGATTGCCGGCCTGCTGAAAAAGAATACATTGTTCTCAGTTCATAATTTAGTTTCAGACGGGGTATTCAACGAATTCCAGATGATTTGCTGCCGGAATGTTCTCATTTATTTTAACGCGGAGCTACAGCAAAGAGTACTGCAGCTTTTTTACGATAGTCTATGTCCTTTAGGCTTTTTATGTCTTGGCGCAAAAGAGGTACTTCGCGGAGAGGAGGTTTCAAAGAAGTTTAGGGTCATAGATAAAGTGCAAAATATATATCAGAAAATTGCGTGATGTTATTTTGCTAACCGTGCGATTATATTTTGACGTTCAGATGCAACCTTTAGGAGTATTGCAGACGTATACAATAAGAAAGGCTTATGCAATAAACAGCTATAGTCTGCCGATGCTAGTCAAATATTTTAAAGGGTGAATGTTTTAGCTTTCGCATAAAGAATATACTTAGAATAATGGATTTAATTAAGCTGTTGATAGTTGATGACCCCCCCGAGAACATCGTTGCTCTTGAAGCTTTGTTGAAGCGCGATGAGATCGAGCTTATAACCACCACTTCTCCAAATGAGGCTCTTAGGATCTGTTGGGAGCAGGATATCGCTATTGCGCTTATCGATGTACAGATGCCTGAGATGGACGGATTTGAACTTGTAGAGATCCTGAAAAGCAATCCGCGAACACGCGAAATGCTGGTAATATTTGTGACTGCAATCTCTACTGAAACAAAGTACGCTGTACGGGGCCTGTCGGTTGGAGCTGTTGATTATTTGTATAAGCCCCTTGATCCTTATATAACCTCTGCCAAGGTTGATTCTTTTATTCAACTGGTGCGATATCAGCGGGAGATCAAGCACAAGAATGAAGAACTTGAACGCTATCAGAAGGAGCTTATTAAGGCGAAGGACCTGGCCATTCAGGGAAAGCAAACGAAGGAAAGCTTCCTGGCGAATATGAGCCATGAAATCCGTACTCCTATAAATGGTATTCTTGGACTGATCTATTTGCTTCAGAATTCGAACCTGGATGATGAACAGAAAAGAATCATTGAATTGCTAAAAGACTCGTCGGAGTCGCTTCTTGGAGTGATCAACGATATTCTTGATTTTTCGAAAATAGAAGCAGGAAAGTTTAAGATCGTCCGGTCTGAAACCCGTGTTTCTCATGTTGTAAGTTCCGTGACGGGGCTTTTAAAAGCTAAGGCCGACGAAAAAGGGCT
>DALYUO010000215.1:3729-4820 GCA_031981225.1 Pararcticibacter sp. | reverse complement strand
AAAGGGCTTCTGATGGATGTTTTAGTGGACGAAAATGTTCCTCCACTTGTAATGGCCGATGCTCTTCGCTTAAATCAGATCTTGCTGAACCTTTTAAGTAATGCAATTAAGTTTACAGAGAGCGGAACAGTGGCGTTGTTTGTTAAGGCTCCTGAGAGCAAGGGTAGCCTTACCCGTTTGCAGTTTATCGTGAAGGATACCGGTATTGGTATTCCTGCTGATAAACATGAAAGGATATTCGAGATATTCGAACAGGCAAGCGAGAATACCGGACATGTGTATGGAGGTACCGGATTGGGTCTCTCGATAGTTAAAAGACTGGCAGCCCTGATGGGCGGAGAGATTTCAGTTGAAAGCCAGGAGAGTGTAGGCAGCACTTTTACTTTTGCTAATTGGTTCAAGGTTGTAGAGGATCATGACAAAGCTTCGGTTAAGAGTACTTCGGCACTGGAGAAGTTTGACAATCTAAATATACTGGTTGCCGAGGATAATACAATTAGCCAGTTCATGATCAGAAAAATCCTTGCCGGCTGGAATATAAAGGCTGACATTGTAGAAAATGGTGTACAGGTTCTGGAGAAAATGAATCAGAATAAATATGATCTGATCCTGATGGATACCTATATGCCTGTAATGGGAGGCTTTGAAGCAACCCGTAAGATACGTACGGAAATGTCTGAAGACGTAAGGAACATACCTATTATATCTCTTTCGGCTGCCGTGATGGATGAGGAGAAGCAAGAGGCATTAGACGCCGGTGTAAATGATGTTTTAAGTAAGCCTTTTGATCTCAATGCATTGCATCAAATGATCGACAGGTACATTCGGAAAGTTGACTGATTATATCTCAAACAATATTAATAGTAATATCCGCGGGTAGCGGCCAGCATCGCTTCTTAAGAGTCGTGAATGGTATTTTTTTTAACAATAAATTTGATATTGTTATAAAAAGGCGTACTTTTGCATTCCAAAATAATGAATATCCTAATGCGGAAGTGGCGTAATTGGTAGCCGCACCAGACTTAGGATCTGGCGCCGAGAGGCGTGGGGGTTCGAGTCCCTTCTTCCGCACTTGATATCCTCCCGAACTA
>DALYUO010000215.1:0-3719 GCA_031981225.1 Pararcticibacter sp. | reverse complement strand
AAAGCTTCCGGGCTTCAGACCAGGTATGGTGCCTCCATCGCATATAAAGAAGATGTATGGTAAGAGTATACTTGTGGATGAGATAAATAATCTGTTGAACGATTCTCTTAACAATTATATCACAGAAAATAAGCTCGACGTACTTGGGCAGCCACTTCCTAAGGTCGATGAAAGCAGAGAGTTTAACTGGGATTACAATGACGAGTTTGAATTCGATTACGAACTGGGGCTCGCTCCGGAATTCGAATTAAACTTTTCGGATAAAGACACATTGCCTTATTACCAGGTTAAGATCGATGAGGGGACTCTTGAGTCGCGCGTCAAAAACATCAGAAAGAGTTATGGCAAAATGACAAATCCTGAAGTTTCGGCAGAAGATGATATCCTTTATTCTGAATTAACACAACTATCTCCGGATGGCTCTGTTTTTGAAGACGGTATAAACAGCACAGCTTCTGTCAGGCTCGACCTGATTAAAGATGAAGAAATAAAGAAGGCTTTAACAGGTCTTAAAAAAGACGATGTCACAGAATTAGATATTCAGAAAGCATTTGGTAACGATGCTGCTCAGATATCGAAATTGTTGAACATCGGTGAAGATGATGCCAGGGATCTGCAATCGAAGTTCAGGTTGACAGTTAAAAATGTTAACAGACTTGAAGAAGCTGATCTGGATCAGGAGTTCTTTGATAAATTATTCGGTAAAGACGCTGTAAAAACAGAAGAAGAGTTCAGAGAAAAAATCACTGGGGAGCTTGAAGCGATGATGGTGCAGAACGCAGATCAGAAACTGAATAACGACATTATAGGTTTTGGACTGGAAAAATTCGCTCTTGAACTTCCTGATGAGTTCCTTAAGCGTTGGCTGAAGGCAACTAATCAGAACATCTCCGATGAAGAACTTGAGAACGGCTATAGTGATTTTGCCCGTAATCTAAGATGGACACTGATCGAAAACAAGCTCATGAAAGAAAACAGCCTTGAAGTAAAATACGAGGATGTTTTTGAAGCCGCAAAGCAAAGGCTTGATGCCCAGTTCAGGATGTATAGTCCACAGACTCTTCCCGAAGATCAGTTGGCACAGTATACTGTCCAGTTTTTACAGAATAAAGAAAATGCTAACAAAGTCTTTGAAGATGTAAAAACAGCGAAGGTGCTTGATTATCTGAAAACTGTTATTACATTAGATAAGAAGGAAATAGAATATAACAAGTTTCTGGAACTGAATTAAAAAATATTGGTTATAAGAGTGTTTTAGCCAGTATTTCTTTACAGGGAAATTACTTGCTTATGCTTTAATTGATTTAAATTAGTAACCATATAAATTCAATCCAATGAATATTGACAAAAATGAATTTCGTAAATACGCGGTAAAACACCACCGTATAGGTAGCCAGCATGTGGATAGCTTCATCGCAGGGGTAGAGAGAAGTTCTCTTCCAATGTCAATGACTCCCTATATTATAGAGGAACGTCAGTTGAACGTTGCTCAGATGGATGTTTTCTCGAGACTAATGATGGACCGCATCATTTTTCTTGGTGATGCGATTTATGATAATAATGCGAACATCATTCAGGCTCAGTTGTTGTTTCTTCAGTCGACTGATGCAAAACGTGATATCCAGATCTATATTAACTCTCCTGGAGGATCAGTGTATGCAGGGTTGGGGATCTATGACACGATGCAATATATTTCGCCGGATGTAGCTACAATATGTACAGGAATGGCAGCTTCAATGGCTGCTGTGTTACTCTGTGCTGGCGCTGCGGGTAAACGCGCTGCTTTGTCTCATTCAAGAGTGATGATTCATCAGCCTCTTGGCGGAGTTCAGGGGCAGGCTTCGGATATTGAAATAACTGCACGTGAAATATTGAAACTGAAGAGGGAACTTTACGAAATTATTTCTAATCATACTGGTCAGGAATATCAAAAAGTTCACGATGCTTCAGACAGAGATTATTGGATGATTGCTGGTGAAGCTAAAGAATTCGGCATGATTGACGAAGTTCTTGGTGAAAACAAAGGAAACAATGAGTAAAAGTTCGAAAGACATAAAATGTTCCTTTTGCGGAGCAGGTAAACAAGATACGCTGATGCTGATTGCTGGCCTTGACGCTCATATTTGCGACAAGTGTGTAGCTCAGGCGAACCAGATACTGGCGGAAGAGTTGTCGACCCGCAAAAGTAAAACTTCGCAGTCTGCTTTAACCTTGATGAAGCCGCTTGAAATCAAGAATCATCTGGACCAGTATGTAATTGGTCAGGACGATGCAAAAAAGGTTTTATCTGTAGCGGTATACAATCATTACAAACGATTAAATCAGAAGATTGAGAAGGATGAGGTTGAAATCGAGAAATCGAACATCATCATGGTGGGAGAAACCGGAACTGGTAAAACATTACTTGCAAAAACAATAGCAAAAGTACTTCACGTACCTTTCTGTATTTGCGATGCAACGGTACTGACGGAAGCGGGTTATGTAGGAGAGGACGTTGAAAGTATTCTAACAAGACTTCTACAGGCTGCCGACTATGACGTTGCTTCTGCTGAACGCGGAATCGTATACATAGACGAGGTTGATAAAATAGCCAGGAAAAGTGATAATCCTTCGATTACACGTGATGTTTCAGGCGAAGGCGTCCAACAGGCACTACTTAAGATTCTCGAAGGCACGATGGTAAATGTTCCACCTCAGGGAGGGCGGAAACATCCGGATCAGAAAATGATAGCGGTAAACACCAATAACATTCTGTTTATCTGTGGTGGCGCTTTTGACGGAATTGAAAAGAAGATTGCGAACCGGTTAAGAACACAAACTGTTGGATATAAGGTAAAGAAAGAGGATGTTAATATAGATTTAAAGAATCTATATAAATATATCACTCCTCAGGACTTACGCTCGTTCGGGCTAATCCCTGAATTGATAGGCAGGCTCCCTGTGATCACACATCTTAATCCGTTAGACCGGAATGCTTTACTGAATATTCTAACCGAGCCGAAAAACTCGTTAATAAAACAGTATAAAAAGCTATTTGAATACGAAGGCATAAAACTAGAGTATGATAAGGAGGTGCTTGAGTTTATTGTCGATAAAGCGATGGAGTTCAAGCTCGGTGCGCGTGGACTGCGATCTATCTGTGAAGCCATCATGATCGACGCTATGTTTGAAGTCCCGTCGGAGAAGCAGCATGAGAAGGAGCTTTATATAACGCTCGATTACGCGCTTGAGAAGTTCGCCAAGTCGGACATCAAAAAACTAAAAGTTGCATAGAAAGAGCCCCGAAGAAATTCGGGGTTTTTTGTATCCGAAATATTAAAATTATGAACGAAGAAAAAGATGTTAAAAAGAAGATGCTGATGTTTTAGAAAAAACACCAAAAGTAAAAGAAGTAGAAAGCCCTGTGAAGAAAGGGCTTAAAACAAAGGAGCAAATTGTATCCAACTGGCTTCCCCGGTATACGGGCAGACCGCTGAGTCAGTTCACTGACTTTATTATACTGACCAACTTTTCTAAATACCTTCAGCTTTTCTCGGAATGGCATAACAATGCTCCGATAATGGGTTTGGACAAACCTATGCAAAGTGTCTCCGCAGCCGGTATCACCATTATCAATTTTGGAATGGGTAGTCCGCTTGCCGCTACGATGATGGACCTTTTAAGTTCCATCAGTCCGAAGGCCGTTCTCTTTTTAGGAAAGTGCGGAGGACTAAAGAAAA
>DALYUO010000214.1:5603-8322 GCA_031981225.1 Pararcticibacter sp. | reverse complement strand
TACGGAAAGATCCTCAAGCTTACAAAATCGGAAGTCATTGCAGGAGAGTTATTGCAGGACACTTTTGTGAAGGTTTGGGAAAAGCGACAGCTTATCAACGAAGAGCTTCCCTTCAAGGCCTGGTTGTACCGCGTCGCCGAAAACGAAGTTTACATGTTTTACCGTAAGCTGGCACGTGACAGGAGGCTCCAGGAGTATATTGTTAAAACGTTCGATGAAAGTCACTCTCCAACCGAGGGCAACTTCCTTCTACAAGAAAGCCACGAGTTGTTGAACCGCGCGGTAGAAATGCTCCCTCAGCAATGCCGGCAGGTCTTTACACTATGTCGCATCGAGGGCAGAAGTTACGAAGAAACAGGCAGTCTCCTCGGTATCTCGCCATCTACAGTAAGCAATCATCTGGTTAAGGCCGGCAAAAGCATCCGCAATTATATCCTTGAATCAGGAAGAGAACATATATCCCTCATCCTGTCCTTTTTCTACCTTCAATTCTCCCTTTTCTGTTAGAACCTGCTCATCTCTCAATTGCGTCTTTTCTCATATTAAGTAAATATTAATTTTTCTTTAACTGAAGTAGTGTGTTTTTCTCCGTAAAGCATATCAGGGGAATAAAGCAGCTACTTATGGATCGTCCGGAAGAAATTAACAGGCTTTTTAAGAGGTTTATTGAAAATAAGAGTTCTCAGAAGGAACTTAAAGAACTGTTTACTTATTTCCGTACCTCCAGCGAAGAGGAACTACGCTTTCTGATTATGCGCGAGATGGAGCCGCCTGAAGGCTCCGAAAATCAGAATGTTATTTCATCGACACAGAATCCAGAAGAAGAAGCTAAAATGCAGGATCTGTACCAGCAGATATCGGCAACAATAAACGCACCACAATCCGGGAAACCGCGCGTACTTCAATGGAGCAAATGGCATACCACCGCCGCGGCGGCAGCAGTGATCATTTTCATCGCCAGCGGCCTATACCTTAGAAATCGACCATCCAACCCTATCGCCGCTACCCGTGATAATATTGCACAGTGTGACGATATCCTGCCCGGCAGTAATAAAGCGGTACTGACGCTGGCAGATGGCAAAAAAATTGTCCTTGACGACGCAAAGACAGGTCAGCTGGTTCAGCTTTCGGGCATTTCTGTCACCAAAACAGCCGACGGTCAGATCGTCTACAATCTGCAAAACACAGGTAAAGACAATCATGGGCAGCAAAAGGAGGTTCACTATAATTCTATCACTACACCCGCTGGAGGTCAATTTCAGGTGATCCTGCCCGACGGCACGAAAGTTTGGTTAAACGCCGCTTCAGGCATTCGCTTTCCTACGGTATTCAACCCCGAGGAACGGAAAGTAGAAATGACAGGGGAAGTATATTTCGAAGTAGCAGCCAAAAAGATACCTTTTATTGTTAACACCAGAGCACAGGAGGTTGAGGTATTAGGAACACACTTTAATATCAATGCCTACCCGGAAGAGAAAGATATCCGCACCACTTTACTCGAAGGAAGCGTCAGGGTGTCACCAAAAACTGCAGCAAAATCCAATACGTTTCGATCTCAGATCTTAAAACCGGGGGAACAGTCGGTTAATAACCCCAATACCCACTCTCTTTCAGTGCATACTGTCGACCCAGACGAGGCAATAGCCTGGAAAAACGGATTGCTTACATTTAACGATACCGACATCGGTACTATTATGCGCCAGATCAGCCGCTGGTATAATGTAGAAGTAGAGTACGTGGGTGATGTGAAGGGGAAACAATTTGCCGGATCGGTTTCGAGATACGACAATGTATCTCAGGTACTTGCCATGCTTGAATCAACGGGTGTGATTCATTTTAAAATCGAAGGAAGGAGGATTACCGTTATGCCATAAGTCCTACATCTATACGGTAATTCAAAAATCCGGAAGTGCTTGCTACACTCCCGGAAATGCCGGGTTACCCTTGAAAAATTGCTGCTAACAATCCGAACAATAACCCAAACATTCAAATGTATGAAATTTTTCGATTCTCCGAATCGCAGTATTCTGTATTGCGGTCGGTTTAAGATTCTGCTCACAATGAAACTAACGTTGATTATCATTTTAAGCGCCATATTACAGGTTCACGGCGTTGGTTATGCTCAGAAAGTAAGCATTAGCCAGAATGATATTACCCTTCGTCAGGTATTTAAGGAGATAAACAAGCAAACTGGATATAAGTTCCTGTACAGCACCGAGATGCTGAAGAACAGCAAACCTGTTAGCGTCCATTTCAAGAATGCTCCTCTTTCAGAAATTCTCGAAAAATGCCTCGAAGAACAGGCGCTTACCTTCAAAATCATCGATAAAACGATTATCGTAAAAGAGAAGGAAAAGCCGGTATTGACTAATAAGTCGGGGCCTTCAGTACTGCAGATAGCAGTGAAGGGAAAAGTCACCGACCAGAAAGGAGCGCCCCTTCCCGGAGTTAGTGTAAAGGTGGAAGGAACTTCTATTGGTGCCAGCACGGATTTAAACGGCAACTTTTCGATCACACTGCCCAACAGCCGCCACAGGCTGCTTTTTAGCTTTATCGGTTTTGCGAGTCAGACGGTCACTATTAGCGGGCAGGGCGATGTTCATGTTGTATTAAAAGAAGAAATGACCTCTCTGAATGAAGTCGTTGTAGTGGGATACTCGTCGCAAAAGAAGAAGGATTTGACGGGTGCAGTCTCAATAGTGAACGTGGAGGAAATGAC
>DALYUO010000214.1:3121-5463 GCA_031981225.1 Pararcticibacter sp. | reverse complement strand
GAAATGACAAAACAGCCCTCTCCATCGATAAGCAACCTGCTGCAGGGACAAGCTTCGGGAGTGACCATCCTGGGTTCCGGGCAGCCAGGCGAAGCGCCACAGATCCGGATCCGCGGACTGAACACTTTTGGCAATAACACTCCGCTGTTTGTGATAGATGGGGTTCCCACGCAAAATGTCTCGGATATTAATCCGAACGACATTGCTTCCATGCAGGTATTAAAGGACGCCGGCTCAGCATCCATCTACGGCTCAAGAGCATCGAATGGCGTCATCGTGGTTACAAATAAAAACGGCACCGGAAAGGTTAAAATCCAATACGATGCCTACTACGGAACACAGCGGCCTAAAAGCGGGAATGTATGGAATATCCTCTCTCCCCAAGAAATGGCCAACCTGAAAAGACTGGCTCAAACCAACAGCGGAAAAACCGTGTTCGACGATGAGCTTTATGGCGACGGTCCAACTTATATACTCCCCGATTACATTCTTCCGGAGGGGGCATCTGAAGGCGATCCCGGAACAAACCCGGCGCTCTATAATGTAAACCCTAACTTCACGGAACAGGCAGAATACGACGCATTTAACCGGATCACTAAGGCCAACAAAACCGGTACCGGAAACCTATTTCAAAAGGTACTCGGTGAGGGCGAATACTTCCTATAAAGTGGGTAAAAGTATCCGGATCGGCGAAAACCTCGAATATTCTATCGTTAATAATCCTCAGATTGCCGGACTGACCGGAGACAATGCTATTGGTCATGCTTTCAGAGAGCAGCCGATCATCCCGGTGCGCGACATCATGGGAAACTATGCCGGTTCTTATGGCGGTAACCTCGGCGACGCCTATAATCCGGTGGCTATGCTCGAACGTACCCGCAACAATAAAACACAGAATAACCGCCTTTTTGGTAGCATGTATGCCGAAGCCGATATACTCAAGATGTTCACCCTTCGTACGGTATTCGGAGGAGAGTCGTACTCAAGCGCCTCGCGCTCATTTACTTTTCCACAGTACGAAAATGCAGAGAACAGCACATCGAATAGCTATAGTGAGGATTCAAATAATGGATATAACTTCACATGGACGAACACTTTAACTTTCAATAAAGATATCGGACAACATAACTTAAAGGTGCTTGCAGGAACCGAGTTCTATAAGAACCGCTATAATACGATGGGCGGAAGCCGTAAAGGATATTTCTCCTTCGACCCAAATTATACAACGCTTTCTTCCGGTTCGCCCGACGGGATCTTTAACTACAGCACCCGCGAAGCAGATGCGCTATTCTCATTGATAGGCCGGGCTGATTATAACTATAAAGGTAAATATCTTCTGGGCGCCACCATCCGCCGCGACGGCTCTTCAAAGTTCCTTGAGAATGTATACGGCTGGTTTCCTTCGGTAAGTGCAGGATGGCGTATTTCTCAGGAAAACTTTTTAAAAGATATTACATGGGTCTCGGATCTCAAGATCCGGGGAGGATGGGGAATCATGGGTAATCAGCTGAATGTTACGGGTGACAACTCGTTCAGTACTTACAGTAGTGCAGTCGGTCAGTCGTTTTATCCCATTAACGGAGGCAATACCGTGGTTACAGGCTTTTACCAGAACCATTTTGGAAACCCTGTTGCTAAATGGGAAAAAGATATCAACTCGAACTTCGGCTTTGACGCCAGTTTGTTTCATGGAAAGCTGGAGATCACCGCCGATTATTACCGCAAGGATATCCAGGACCTGTTGTTTAACCCCGAAATGATCGCCACCCAGGGAGCTGCTGTCCAGCCTTATATTAATATTGCGCAGATGAAGAACGATGGCTTCGATGTCTCTCTGACGGGCAATACCAATATCACGCCCGCCCTTAAATTGAATGCAACGGCGACAATAACAACTTACCAGAATAAGATCATGCAAGTCTCTTCTTCGGCCAACTATTACGACGAGGATGGCCGCCGCTTTGATGGCAGCAATATCATCCGCAATGAAGTAGGGCATTCAATAGCCGAATTCTACGGTTATAAGGTGGCCGGGTTCTGGAATACGCAGGATGAAATAACGCAGGCTAATGCAAGGGCGAAAGAAGCTAGCGGAGACGCTGCAGCAGAATACCAAACCGACATAGGCTTAGGAAGATTCAGATATGAGGATGCGAACGGAGACGGTCGCATTACCGCCCTGGACCGTACTTTTCTGGGCAATGCTAACCCCGACTTCAGCTATGGCCTGAACCTCGGACTGACATTTAAAGACTTCGACCTGAGTATGTTCTTTTACGGCGTGCAGGGAAACAAGATCTGGAACCAGGTAAAATGGTGGACCGACTTTTACCCTTCCTTTA
>DALYUO010000214.1:1548-3111 GCA_031981225.1 Pararcticibacter sp. | reverse complement strand
CCCTGCATGATTCGTGGACTCCACAAAATCACAATGCGTCCGCCCCGATACAGGAAGAAACAAACTCATTCAGTACCAATGCTGTACCCAACTCTTATTTCGTGGAAAACGGCTCTTATCTGCGATTAAAGAATGCGCAAATCGGCTATTCTTTGCCTGTCAAAACGCTCCGACGCGTTGGAGTTAGCAAGTTGCGTGTTTACCTGTCGGCGGCCAACCTCTTCACTATTACAAAGTATTCGGGCGTCGATCCTGAAATCGGCACGTCCAGCGAGACCGGTAGCGACACGGCCTATGGCGTGGACGACGGCTCATATCCGAGTCAGCGAACTTTTTTGTTGGGTCTTAATCTTACTTTTTAATGAAAAAATGAGCGACAAAATGAAAGCATCAAGATTTATACCAGCTCTTTCTATAATCATAGGAATATTGTTCTCAAGCTCCTGTACCGAGGAACTCAATCAGCCATCTCTTGGTACCCTCTCACCCGATATCATAGCAAATAAAAAAGGAGTCGAACTTCTGCTGATCGGAGCCTATGCCGCACTCGACGGGCAACAGGGAGCAAACCAGTCGCTCGGTGGCGGCGAAGCATGGCATGCATCGCCTACGGGATGGGTATTTGGCTCTGTAGCAGGTGGCGACGCATCGAAAGGAAGCGATGGAGCCGATCAGCCAGCTGTCGACCCGATCGCAAATTTCTACTCGGACGCCAACAACGCTTATTATAACAGTAAATGGAAAGCCTTATACGAGGGCGTCACGCGTACCAACAATGTGCTTTCTATCCTTGCTAAAGCTACCGACGTAAGCGACGCCGACAGGGTCAGGATCACTGCCGAAACGCGTTTTCTGCGTGGACACTACTATTTCGAGCTTAAAAAAATGTGGAATATGGTTCCGTGGATTGATGAAACCAGCACTGCTTTCAACCAGCCGAACAATGAGGATATCTGGCCGAAGATCACTGCAGATTTCCAGTATTCTTTCGAAAATCTACCCCCAACGCAGTCCCAGATAGGGAGAGCTAACAAGTGGGCTGCGGGGGCTTATCTTGCTAAGACACTACTTTACCAGCATAAATATCCAGAAGCAAAAAACCTATTCACTGATGTAATTAATAACGGCGTAACTAGCGGAGGCACCAAATACAACCTTACTACGGAGTTCGAAGACAACTACAGGCCCAGTAAGGAAAATAACGCAGAAAGCGTTTTTGCAATTCAGATGGCATCCAATGTCGACCCGGCAGGGCCATCTAATGCAAACAACGGAGATATGCTTAATTTTCCTTATGGCAATAGCCCCTTTGGTTGCTGCGGCTTCTTTCAACCTTCCATCGATTTAGTGAATCACTACCGTACCAATGAGGCAACCGGCCTCCCTTATCTCGACACCTACAACGATCATCCTGTGAAGAACGACATGGGAGTTAAGGGCAACAACCCCTTTACTCCTGATGAAGGAACCCTCGATCCGAGAATTGACTGGACTGCCGCACGCCGGGGCATTCCTTTCCTCGATTGGGGTATTTATCCGGGCGAACCCTGGATACGCGACCAA
>DALYUO010000214.1:0-1538 GCA_031981225.1 Pararcticibacter sp. | reverse complement strand
TACGGCGGACCCTACGGACCCAAGAAAAACATCTACTGGCAGGAGAGTCATGACGAAGACGCCGACTTAAGCACGTGGGCTCCAGGCACCTCTATCAATTACCTTGTCATCCGTTTCGCAGATGTCCTGCTTATGGCTGCTGAATGCGAAGCCCAGGCAGGAAGTCTCGAAACGGCGCAAACCTACGTGAACAGAGTGCGGAGCAGAGCAGCCGACCCGGTCGGCTGGGTATACAAATACAAAAACAACGCTACTCCCATGGAAGGATTTTCTAATGAACCCGCTGCCAATTATCTTATCAAAACATACCCTGCAGGCAGCTTTACATCCGGAGGAAAAGAGTTTGCACTGAAAGCAATTTACTATGAAAGAAAACTTGAACTCGCCATGGAAGGACACCGTTTCTTCGACCTGGTACGTTGGGGCACAGCCGAAAAAGAGCTCAATGCCTACTTTAACTACCAGGGAAAGTTAACGAGCGACGTTAGAAGGGGACGTTTCACAAGTGGTAAAAGTGAATACTACCCCATCCCCCAGCGTCAGATCGACCTTAGTCTTTCAGGTGGCGTCCCGGTTCTTAAACAAAATCCGGGGTATAATTAAAATTTTATCTAAGTTTGAAGAGGGCTCCGGCCCTCTTCTTTATTAAAATCTAAACTTAATGACCAGCATTACCAAAGAGAGGTTTCTCGCCCTTGATATCTTCAGGGGAATGACCGTTTGTTTTATGATCATCGTGAACACGCCCGGAAGCGGTGCGACGCCGTATTCGCCATTGCTCCACGCTTCGTGGCATGGTTTTACGCCTACGGACCTTGTATTTCCTTCATTTCTTTTTGCAGTAGGAAACGCCATGAGCTTTTCTATGCAGAAATTCAAAAACCTGCCTGATTCGCAGGTACTGGCAAAGATCTTTAAGCGGGCAATACTTATATTCCTGATCGGTTACCTGATGTACTGGTTTCCATTCTTCCGAACCAATGAAGAAGGACACCTTGCCCTCTCTCCTATTAGTGATACGCGTATCATGGGAGTGCTGCAACGCATCGCCCTCTGCTATCTTTTTGCATCGCTGCTCATCCGCTTTTTATCTACCCGTGTGGTGATTGTTATCAGCGTTTCCTTTCTTTCACTCTACTGGATACTGCTTCTGTTGTTTGGCAATCCCGTCGATCCTTTGAGCATAACCGGCAATGCGGGGCTTTATCTCGATAAGTTCTTGTTAGGCGACTCTCATCTTTATCATGGTGAAGGCATTGCTTTTGACCCCGAAGGTGTGCTCAGCACGATTCCGGCTATTGTGAATGTGATCGCCGGCTATTACACCGGACGTTTCATTCAGAAAAAAGGCCAGGGGTTTGAGACGATCGCTAAGCTGCTGCTGGTTGGTGCCCTATTTATCTTCATGGCCTTATGCTGGCATATGGTCTTTCCGATAAATAAAAAACTCTGGACAAGCTCTTTTGTGTTGCTCACCAGCGGCCTTGACATGATTCTATTACCGGCTCTAATCTATATTACAGCTATCCGTTTCCCCG
>DALYUO010000213.1:7997-8358 GCA_031981225.1 Pararcticibacter sp. | reverse complement strand
TTTCTCCAGGTTATTTCGTTATTTAAGGCCAGGAACGCCAATAAACGTTCTGTAGCAACTGTCCACTATACTACTAACAGACCCATGGATTAATAGAACGTGCAGCATGAGGACAAATCCGAGGCAGAGAAAAGCGACTACAGGTCATGGTGAGAAAGAGAAGATCGAAAAGATCGGCAGATTTACAGCTATTGTATTCTGCTTCTTTGCAGCGTATTATTTCTTTATAAAACTTCTGTTTTTATAATGGATAATTTTAAAATTAACATATCTCCTCCGGAAAGGAAAAATACGTCAAACTGGCTTTACACCTTCCTGCGCAAAACATTCCTTACTGACAAATTAGCCAACCCCACAGGAA
>DALYUO010000213.1:6772-7987 GCA_031981225.1 Pararcticibacter sp. | reverse complement strand
CCAAAGTAGGGACAGTAATTGTAATGATAGCCGCCTATTTCATTATGTGGATAGCGGCGATGGGCGTAAATTTTCCTCTGGGTACAGTAATGGACGGCCTCGAAGCTTTACTTATCCTTGGTTTTTTCATCAGTCAGAAAAACAAGCCAAACTGGTCGGTTTTTAAAAATCCGATTGCTTTTATTATTCTGATTTGGATAGGCTATAATATTATTCAGATAGCTAATCCCACGGCAAGGTCTATTCTTCCCTGGATATATACTATCCGCTCGGTGGCCGCGGTTATGCTCATGTACTTCGTATTCACTAACAGCATAAATACAGTATCATTCATACGTTTTATTTTGAAATTATGGATTGCCCTTTCCGTATTTGCAGCCCTATACGCATTAAAACAAGAGTACATCGGGTTTTTTCCATTTGAAGAACGGGGGCTATCCGATCCGCGGGTTAAGTCCCTCCTATTTATTAACGGGCATTGGCGAAAAGCCTCCATTTTTTCCGACCCAGTCGCTTTTTCATATAATATGGTAGCCAGCAGTCTGTTATGTATTAGTATGCTCTTCGGCCCGGTATCAAAGCACAAAAAAATAGCCCTGGGATGCCTCACACTGCTCTTCATGGTTGCCATGCTTACTTCTGGTACAAGAGGCGCCTATGTACTGGTTCCTGCGGCACTTGTTCTTTTGCTTATTTTGAATTTTAACGCGACAATTCTTAAATTCAGTATCGTTGCGGGAATTTTGTTTGCAGCTCTGGTCTTTACACCAACCTCAAGTCCCAGTATCCGGCGTTTTCAGTCAGCTTTCAGGCCATCTGACGACGCATCCTTTAATGTCAGGAAAATAACTCAGAAAAGGATTCAGCCCTTTATACGATCGCATCCAATCGGAGCAGGATTGGGGGTGCTCAGCAACACAGGAAAGCGTATGGTTCCCAATAACATTTTACGTGGTTTTGCCCCCGACAGCGGCTATGTACGTGTTGCGGGTGAACTGGGTTGGGTAGGCCTGCTTTTATTCTGCACATTATTCTTCGTTTCCCTAAAAACAGGCATCAGTAATTATTATAAAATGAAAGATCCTGAACTGAAGAATTATTGCCTCGCTATGATCCTCATTGTATTTGCATTTCTTGTTGGCAGTTATCCTCAGGAAGCGATTGTACAATTCCCATCAAGCGTTTACTTCTGTTTGTTTCTGGCATTGATAACGG
>DALYUO010000213.1:0-6762 GCA_031981225.1 Pararcticibacter sp. | reverse complement strand
ATTAGACAGCGAAAAACAGCATCAAACAAAAAACATAAAATAGTCAGAATGGATTGGTTTAACAGATTTCGACGGGATACGGGTACAAGAGCTTTCCTTCCGGAAATAGATGGTTTAAGGTTTGTTGCTATCCTTAGTGTTTTTTTGTGCCACCTCAATGTATTTTTCATTCAGAAAAATCCTGGTGGATATACGAGTTCATATCAGGATTATCCTGTTTTAAATCTGGTGACATCCAACGGCGCCTACGGCGTATATTTATTCTTTGTTATTAGTGGATTCATTCTTTTTCTTCCATTTGCCAGATTCTACATAAATGATGAGCAGAAACCCTCGCTGAAGAATTATTACCTTAAAAGACTATCCCGGATAGAACCCCCCTATTTCCTCGTAATGACAGGATTGTTCATCCTCCTGTTATTTGTGATGCACCAATCATCCTTTACTAAGCTGTTTCCAAGCTTGTTATCTTCACTAACCTATACTCATAATATATTCTACGGCAGAGATACTTTACCATTGCTTAATTCGGTGGCATGGAGCCTCGAAGTAGAAGTTCAGTTTTATCTGATGGCACCTTTTGTTGCCAAACTATTTTCTCTGAACAAAATAAAACGAAGGGCAACAGCTGTCTCGCTGATGTTATTCTTCATTGTACTAAAACATATCTGGGTGCTTCCTTTTCTATCCATTTACGATTATGCACATTACTTCCTTGCCGGCTTTCTTCTTGCCGATTTTTTCGTCTCAGGGGACAGGATTTTTAAAAGGGAGAATAAAACAATTCCTGTTTTATTTGGCATTTTAGTCTTCTCTGCCATCTGGTCGTATAAAACCAGCAAAGACGCCTCACTGCCTGTTAAAGCCGGATGGGAGCTTGGCCTTACTTTTATGATGTTTGCTTTTTCTTATCTCGTATTGTTTACTAGTTTCTGGAAGAGCCTGCTCAGTAAAAAGATCCTTACCTCTATCGGAGGAATGTGCTATTCCATCTATTTACTTCATAATCCTATAATTTGGAGCATCGATAATCTGCCTTTCAGCAGAAAGTTTACCGATATTTATCTCGTCGATTGGTCAATCCATTTTTTGTTCATTTCGTTTCTCGTTTTGACAATATCAGGGGTCTTTTTTATTTTAATAGAGAAACCCTGCATGAACAGAAACTGGACTACAAATGCAACCAGACGAATCAAAGGCATTTTTACTCAACAGGCAGCGTAACTATTTTTTTAATTCCAACAACAGACAGATACTATGGCAATTTTTAATGTTCCATCGTGGGTAAGCAAAGTAAATCTTCCATACAGATCTTATAACGAGGTCCCCCAGGAAGTATTCGACTCTGTTAATGAGAAGTTAGACGAGGTGCAGAGTGACACGCCTCGGGTATCTGTTTTGATTGCGGCTTACAATGAAGAAGTCAATATCATCCGCTGCCTGTATTCGCTGTCGCTAACCACTACCAAAATTCCATTTGAGATCATTGTCATAAACAATAATTCATCGGATAATACAGAAAAGACATTGAGCCGGCTTCATGTCAACAGACTTTTTCAGGAAATACAGGGATGTGGCCCTTCAAGACAACTAGGTCAGGAAAGGGCAAAAGGTAAATATATCCTGCTGGCGGACGCTGATTGTTTGTACCCTGAAGGCTATATAGATGAGATGATGAAAGTACTGCAGAAGCCGGGTGTAGCCTGTGTCTATGGTCGCTATTCTTTTATACCCGAGCCCGGTTATCCGCGATGGAAGTTAAAGATGCTCGAAAAGATGAAAGATGTGATAGCGGGTTTCCGCCATATTAACCGGCCTTACCTCAATGCATACGGAATCAGCATGGGCTATGTAAAGGAATTTGGACTAAAGGCAGGGTATATCATGGTAAACGTGAGAGGCGATGATGGGAGACTTGCATTTGACATGATGAAGTACGGAAAAATTAAGCAGGTAACATCGGACAAGGCCAGGCCCTGGACCAGCCCCCGTACGCTCGACAGAGACGGCAGCTTTTTCAAGGCAATTACCAATAGAATATTGCGGGAGTTCAAAAGGTCGTATAAGATGCTGTCCTCAGAGAAGCCACACGACACAAAGACATCGGCTAATGATTAGCTTACGTTCTTTTACCTCTGACAGTTTCTATACACGTCAATAGCTTTTCGGCTACTGCCTTCCAGCTGTAAGTTCTTGAAAATGCCATCCTGGCGTTTCGAAGCTGCTCATTGTCCTTTTCCATCGCATCGGCTATCGCAGATATGTATTCGTCTGATGTTTTACAGAGATAGGTATGATCACTGAAAACTTCTTTCATTGTATTGGTTTCAGTAGCTACCACCGGCCTGCCCATTGCCAGATATTCAACTATTTTCAAGGGGAAATTACCGATGGTTATTTCGTTAACGAGCTGTGGATTGATACAGACGTCGAAGTGTTTTACATACGCCGGTACAATACTGGTATGTTTCTTCTCAATAAAGATAATATTGTCAAGTGCATGAAGCCGGCTCTTTCTGAAATTATCATCCTCAGCCCCAACAAATACGAAAGTCCATTCTGGTTTTTGCTCCGCGAGAGACTCTATCAGTGATATATCAATACGCATAGAATTCAGAGCTCCAACATAGCCAATCAGTGGCTTTTTTAAATCTTTCAGCTCTTCTGGCTCCAGCCATTCTTTTTCAGGATCAAACACCTCAAGATCCGCCCCGTTTCCAATGTAGAAACTGTTTTTGTTGTACTTAGCCGCTCTTTTAGTGAAGTCAAGCGAATTACAGACCACAGCATCGCTTTTTCGCATCAGCGCGGGTTCCGTAATAAAACCATGTTTCTTCCAGTAGTCGAACCCCAGAGTATAGTCGCGATCCAGATAAACGTACATTTCAGGAGAAAGCAGTTCCTTTAAATAGAAACTCCTGAACATATCTTTGTCGTTGATCAGAACAAACTGCTCAAAGCCGATCTCCTTTATTGCTTTCCTGATGTCGGAGGCAAACCTTTTGTTATTAAGATAATTAAATAGGGAAAAAATTAAGTTTCCGGGTATCCAGTTGATCGACTCGATCACTCTTGAAGGGTTCAATACCCACAGATTACCGGTAGCCCGACTTAAACCCGCAGTCTTATTCCTGATAGCGGTTATATGATCAAGTGTATATTGATCATTTTCATTAAGCAGCAATGTCCGCCTGTCAATCGGAGGATTAACATAAAGCACCTTATGCTGTTTCGATAGTTCCTTTGCCAGACTCGTCGAGGTCGACTCGCGGTCGGTATGAATACGCTGCAGACTTACGAAAACAAAATTCATTCCTTAGGGATTCACTTGTTAAATAAAATGTCAAAGTTATACCTAATCTGCCTGTAAAAGTTTCGTACAATCGAAATCAACGGCTTTTTGCTGGTCGTCCAGCTCTTTCTTTTCATAGTACTCGGCTCGTCAGAATTATCCTGTACAAACAGCTCATTGTACTTACCATAAAACAGTCCCCTGCCCTTTCTCTGTATAAAGTTCAGGCACATTCTGTACTCAGTTCTATCGCCCTTGAGCCCTTCGGGATAAGGACCAAATTTTTCGTTGAAGTTACTTCTTCTCAGGTGCGGATGGTCGCTATAGTAATATATCTTCCTGTAGTTGGGATACCAGGGCTTTATCAGCATCTCATAAAAGCCTGAATCGTAATATTTTAAATAAGGATATCTGCTGTAACCGTAAAAGCGCACCATATCGATCCCCGGGTCGCTGTCCATAAATGATAAAGCATCTTTAAAACGAGGGGGAAAAAACTCAGTGGGAATAAAGTCCTCCTGAACATATAAAGTATAGGGAGTTTGCACTGCTGCCTGCCCCTTGTTCAGATTATTACCCAGCCCCTTATTGACGTCCGACCGGATCAGCCGGAAAGGTACAGATGATTGAACGTTCCTTAGATTTTCAATATGTTCTTCTCTACTCCCATCATCCGATACAACTATCTCATCAAACCTGCAGTTTAAATTCTCAAATGCATATAAAAGCCGCTCGAGTGAACCACTTCTGTTATAATGAGTAACCATTAAAGTTACGCCCTTAAATAAGTATGAATTTCCCTCCATAAAGAGCCGATATTACTATAATAAAACAAATACTAGTGTAAGTGATACAAGCAGCTGTAACGCTGATTTAGCATTTGGCAATATAAGATATAAATTATATTTTCATCCTTACAAATGAATACTGACGAAAAAATAGTAATTGCAGTTGCTTCAGATAATCACTATCTGATAATGGTAGCTGCCCTGCTTAAATCTATTGAGGTAAATCACAAGTCCGGTGAACTGATCGAAGCCTGGATAATTGAAGACAATATACCTAAGAAAAGAAAAAAGAAGCTAGAAGATTCCCTCGACCTCACCAGGATGCACATTCGGTGGATCAACAATAAAGAAGTAATTCCACCCGGCGTGCAGTTGCCGTCTGACCGCACCAGCTATCCGTTAAATATCTTCATGAGGATCTTTATACCGCACTTCATTCCTGAAGGAACCAGGAAGGTTCTTTATCTTGATGTAGACATGGTGGTCAACACGGACATTTCCAAATTATGGTATACCGATATAGACAACTACGTGATGGCAGCGGCAACAGATTCTATTTGCGTCTATATAAAGAACAACGTAAAGAACTATAAAGAGCTCGGGCTCCCCGGCGACTCAAAATACTTCAATTCAGGACTGCTTCTTATCAATATTAAAAAGTGGCTTGAAAAAGACATCACGAGGAAAGTAATCCAGACGATTAACGAAAATAGAAAATACAGTTTTTTTGGCGATCAGTACGGCTTGAATGTGAACCTCGTAGATCAATGGTATGAGCTGGATCCTCTTTGGAACTACTATGCCAGCGGCGATCATCCTGAACCCTATATAGTTCATTATTTTCACAGGAAGCCGTTTTATACGTCTTATTTTAACAATCCTTTCTATAAAGAATTATTCTATAATTATCTGAATCAGACAAAGTGGAAAGGAACAAAACCGGTAGGTGAATTAAGACGATATATTAAAAAGGGAGTCAATATCATAGAAAAGATTCCGGTATTTTTAAAGAACAAGTTCAAGGCCTGAAAAACTGCAGAACCCGCTTGGTAAGTCTGTTATAGACCTTTCTTATAATACGATGATACTGCTTAATGGGCTTAAAGTCCTTCCATGCTGTAAACTGCAGATAGAAAAAAAACTGATCTTTATACTCTTTGTTGAGGTTGTATGAGGTGTATATTGGCTTAATGTCAATAAAGTGGATGATAAAAGGATCAGGTTCATTCAAAGCTGAATAATTATTCCATTTGCTGTCCAGCTCTAACCAGTCATTAGCAAACACAACATTCAAACCATACTGATCCGGAAAATTCGCATATCGTCGGTTACTGTTGATGCAGTTAATGACTTTACTGGTAATATGCTGCTCCCTCCATTTTATCGGATTTATAAGCAACAGTCCCGAATTAAAGTATTTACTTTCAGCATCGATACCTAACTCCTTATAATTTGAAATCCCTCCCCATCGACTGCTTACCTTACCAGAACGGTCGACGACAGCGGCAAGAACATGTTCACCCAACTCAGTTTGCCATAATACGGATATGTCTTTTTTTACGATCATATCCACATCGAGATAAAGCACTTTCTTAGTGTCTGCCGGAATAAAATAGGCAATAAATAGGCGAACATATACGTTCAGCGGAAAAGAAGAACGATCCAATGGTAAATCACTCTTTAGAGGAATTACATCTTTCATCGCTAACCATTTGATCCGGAACATTTGCTGATTGACAGAGGTCAGCAGTTTTGACTTGGTTGAATTGGCAAGCGAATCCTCAATAATATATAATTCAATGCATTCGCCAGATAAATGATTCATTTCTATTGACTTGACTAAGGCAGCCAGCAAAATAGCAAAATGGTTATCACATACGGTGACGATGACTATCGGATCATCCTTTTGATTCACTCTTTAATATTATTAGTAACAATTATTTAATCACTACAGTATAATGAATTAAATTGCATTCTACGCGCTGAATTTACAAACAACATGTATCATTGCAGTAGTTTTAAACAGATAAAGGTACTAAATTATAGTTACACACTGAATGAGCTTATTACATAAGATTTTCAATAGAATCAAGCCAGAACAAAAAGACCGGGAGTATATGACCTATAATCATATCGATCTTTATTTCTGGACACCTCTTAAAGGTGGACTGAATTTCGGCGATCACCTATCAAAAATCATTGTTAATAAAGTACTTGCAGACCGTAACCATATGCTTGAGGAGGAAGTGAAGCAAAGCAGACGTTTACTTGCACTTGGTTCTGTTCTTCATTTCGCCAAAGATAATGACGTGATCTGGGGAACAGGAGTAAACGGAAAGGTCGATCTCAGTGAACATACCTACCTCCAGCTTGACGTTAGGGCTGTTAGAGGTCCTTTAACCCGCAATTTCTTACTTGAACGGGGAATAGAAGCCCCGGCTGTCTACGGAGACCCAGCCCTTCTTATTCCCTCACTTTTTCCCGGGAGGTTTAAACGTACAGGCACAAAGGATTATGTTGTAGTGCCGAACCTCCACGACATGAGTATCGTACGCGCTTTGAAAACCGAAAACATCGTTTCGCCTCTCAGCAGCTGGAACCGCTGTATCTCGGATATACTGGAAGCCGATTTTGTTATTGCCAGTTCACTTCATGGTTTAATAATTGCCGAGGCCTATGGCA
>DALYUO010000212.1:5555-8373 GCA_031981225.1 Pararcticibacter sp. | reverse complement strand
TCCCGTACGGTCCGCCATCACTATGCCCCATACCGGGAATTGTCAGGAGATCAAAGTCCTTATTCGATTTGATCAGGGCATCGACCACCCTATAAGTAGATTCAGGAGGGACGTTCATGTCAGACTCTCCCACGATCAGGAGCAAATCTCCCTGCAGTTTACCCGCATTCGTAACATTCGACTGCTCTTCATAGTACTTTCCTACCGGGAAGCCCATCCACTGCTCATTCCACCATTGCTTATCAACCCGGTTATCGTGACATCCGCAGGCAGAAACAGCAGCTTTATAAAACTCTGGATGGAACAACAAAGCGCCTGTTGAATTCTGTCCACCGGCCGACGTTCCATAGACTCCCACCCTGCTTATGTCCGCCTGTGGGTATTTTTTTGCCATGGCCTGCATCCACAGGATCCTGTCGGGGAGACCCGCATCGGCAAGATTCTGCCAGCATACATCATGGAAGGCTTTAGAACGGTTGGCGGTACCCATTCCATCTATCTGGACTACGATGAAGCCTAACTCGGCTATGCTCTGCATCTCACTGGCCGGTAAAAAGCTCTTAGGCACAAAAGAATCCTGGGGACCAGCGTAAATATTCTCAATAATCGGATAGCTTTTCGTGGAATCCATATTGCTGGGCCGGCAAATTACACCCCAGATATCAGTTTTACCGTCGCGGCCCTTTGCTACAAAAACCTCGGGCAGCTTTACTCCGCTTGCCAGGAGAGCAGAAACGTCAGCTCGTTCCACCTCCATAATCTTTTTTCCATCGGATGTTCTTTTAAGCCAGGTCACCGGCGGTATATTTACTTGCGAATAGGTGTCCAGATAGTAAGTCCTGTCGGGCGAAAAAGTAACGGAGTGGTTACTTCTCTCCGGAGTCAGGCTTATAAGATTGTTACCGTCGAAGCCAATCCGGTAGTAATGAATAAAGTACGGATCTTCTCCTGCATTCATACCACTGGCCCTAAACCAGATTTCCCTTTTCTTCGTATCGACACTGTCTATATCTCTTACCACCCAGTTCCCTTTGGTGATTTGTTTCTTTTCCTTCCCCGTTAACTCATCAACAAGGTAGATGTGCCTCCATCCATCTTTCTCCGTAATCCAGACTATCTCATGTGTATCCGGAAGGTAACGTGTATAGATCCTCTGCTCATAAATAAATGTATTCGTTTTCTCGTCAATGATATTTCTTGTACTTCCCGTTTGAGTATCCACTTGAATAACCCTGAAGCGCTGATGCCCACGGTCAACCTTTTCATAAGTAAAATACCTGTTGTTCCCTTTTCGCCAGTGAAGCTCTGGTGCCCCAAAAAAATCGATCTTTTCAGCATCAATCTTTAACCCTTTCGGTTCATTCAAGCTGAAAATATTCATTTCGTAAGTGGTAAACTCATCGCCCGGTTGAGCGTACTTTTGCGACTTAAGAACACCACGGGTGGTCCCTGGTTCGGACGAAAGGACAAAATGGACTTCTTTTTCTTCTTTCGGATCGATGCGGCAGGCCACCAGGGTTTTACTGTCGGGACCCCAGGAAAACTCACCGTACGGTTTTGCGGTAGTACCATCTTTGGTGAACTGTACTACCTCCCGTCCTTTTAACGACTTAGCAAACAAATTACCATCTTCTATATACGCCTTCCACTGCTTGTTTGGCGAAATTGAATCTCTGCGCGGCCCCATCCAGCGAGACCTGCGTCGCTGCAATGGACGTGTAGGCTCGTAACGAACAAAATCAGCGTTCGCGGTTTTTTTACAGATCCAGGTATTCAGATCGCATTCATACCATTCTTCACCCTCCTTAATTTTGAGTCTCTTCCCATCGGCACTAAAATCCAGTTCGTTAATCTGCAGCTGATTCCCGTCATGCTCCTTTCCAGTGACCTTGGTTAAAGCTTCAGCAAGCTTGTTATGATCAAAGGACTTACCTTTGGTCCCTTTTACAGCATCGACCAATATGTATTCATTTCTATTGTCTTTCAACCTGTTCTGATACCAGAAAATATTCCTGCCGGCCTGCCAGTGAGGAATCACATACGTTTTAAAAACCGCTTTCTTCAAGGCGGTGTCGAGCCTTTCCGCCCGTTTATAGGATTCGCAGACTTCCTTATGGTCTGGGTAATAAGGGCGTAAAGACTTGTCAGACTGAGCCTGGATCGTTCCCTGAAATAATGCAGACAGGGCCAGGCTAAGAAAAAAAACTCGTGATCTTAACATAGAAATTGTGGGCTATTTTAGAAGTTCATTTCCCTTCAACAGCAACGTAATACATCTTCACTATCTCCCCCTTATTAAACAAAGCCGCATTGCTTTTATTCAATTTCATGATTTTAGCCTGCGTTGTTGGATAGATCTTTAATTTCTTGTCGCCTTCTTTTAGTACTAAAGGCAGGTTAAAGCCGGGCATGCAGTTCGTCCAGCGATAAGTTACCTGTGAACGGTCCTTGTTGAAGTTCAAAACTAAAGAAGGCACCTGAGTAGTGGTAAGATACTGTTTGAAAACTTGCTGGTAGTCAAATCCCGCTTTCCCGGAAACATACCTGACGATTTGATCTGCTGTTACTGTTTGATGGTAAAAAGTTTTATTCAGCCCCCGTAGAATGCTTCTGAAAAGTTCGTCGTTATCAATACTATGCCTGATGGTTTGAAGCATATTCCCGCCCTTTGGATACATGTCGCCGCTACCCTGCGCATTCACATTATAAGCTGGAATAATGGGCGTGTCATTCTTTATGCCTGTCCTGATCCCTGTATTATAAGCGTTCCCGGCATCCTTTCCGAAGTGATAATCAACATAGAGGGTTTCCGAGTAGT
>DALYUO010000212.1:4240-5545 GCA_031981225.1 Pararcticibacter sp. | reverse complement strand
GCACGATTATAAAATCCCACTTAAGTCCGAGGCCAGTCCCGGATGCATCGCGTTGCCGGTACCCGGGTTTATACCAGTTTCCATAAGCGACAGCACTCTGATGTTCCATGCCTGTATGAGGTACATCTACGAGTTTATAACCGTCTTCATAAAACGGATACGGTCCGAACCAATGTTCAAATGCTTTAAACATTCGCTCTACCTCACCGGGCATATAAGCCTTTGCTTTAGCCAGGTTATAGTCAAGCACCCAGTAATTGAGATCTAGTTTTCCTTTTTCTCCTGCATATGATCCATCAAAATGGACATATTTACCAATATAGGGAATAATGTTATAGTTGTTAATTGGGTTAACTACCGCCCACTTATAGGTAGCCGTCCCATCGGTGTTCTTTGTTTGCGACTCAAGTCTTCCATTAGCAACTGCAACCAAAGTATCCGGCACGGTCATAGCCAGTGATGCTCCCTTATCGGGTTCATCCGATTGGTGATCTTTGCATGGATACCATATAGATGCTCCTAAACCCTGACAGGTTACCGTCATCCAGGGCCTGTTAAGTGAATCGCGGGCAAAAGTCCACCCGCCGCTCCAGGGCGGCCTGACGCTTTCCTGCGGCTTACCGGAAAAATATACCCTTAGACGATGTATTGAATTTATTTCCTGTGACTGAGTCAATTTCACATGCCAGACGTTTCCCTCCCTTTCGTATTTAAGCCACTCCCTGCTGTCGAGCCGGATACTGTCGATGTTCAAAGGTTGCTGCAGGTCGAGCTGAAGGCTTTTTGGATGTTGCTGCCGGGTAACCTTATAGGTGATTGTATTCTCGCCTCTGGTAGTTTTGCCTACATAGTCGGGCTGCACGGCGATAGCGTAGTGCTGAACGTCCCACCAGGCACGTTCAGCTGTAATACTACCTCTTAATGTATCTGCACGGGTGAACCCCTTTGGCTTACTCCACTGGGCCTGGGAGCTGATTGCTATAAGCAGCCCTGCAATAATGAACATTCCTGTCCGTAAACTCATCTCGGATATAGTTAAATTTATTATTACGATAAACCGATATATTCAGGTCAATCGCGACTTCAAACTTACCAGAATGAGTCAATTTATCATTCGTATATTTTAATAATTTTAAGCCCTATTTTAACATCGATATCAACCCATGTATGCAGTTTAGCAAACTGCCAATCTGTTGCCTTTACAGGAACGGTCACGCTGGTAGGTACCGACGGGTTGTCCGCGGTATGGCTGCGCTTCTGAAACGCTTTTCCTACGACTCTCCTATGACTCTCCGACGCATCTTG
>DALYUO010000212.1:3837-4230 GCA_031981225.1 Pararcticibacter sp. | reverse complement strand
GTAGGAGAGTCGTACATGATGCGCGGCCATACCGGAGCGATTCAGCAACTGACACCCGGTGTATCCCCAAAATCGTCCCGATTTTCTTTCAATGCACATCGTATTATCGGCTGGCATCCGATCTTTCCAGCCACAGCACGAAATAGTAAACCGGAATACCGGATAGCGTAATAATCAGTCCGGGCCAGGTATAATTTGGTTTGTAAATGATCAGCAAGCCGCAAAATGCAATTCCCATCAATACATAGAGGATGGGTAACACCGGATAACCAAAAGCTTTATAGGGCCTTTCGGCATCTGGTCTTTTCTTTCGCAGAATAAAGATGCCGATAATGGTCGCCATATAGAAAACAACAACAACAAAGGAGATCATGTCGAGCAGATCGCCGTATT
>DALYUO010000212.1:3089-3827 GCA_031981225.1 Pararcticibacter sp. | reverse complement strand
AGGCACCACAAAGACGCAACAACACATTGTAACCAAAGGGCAGTCTCCGGCACAGAATTCTTGTTTAAAGTGCCGACCTTCTTAATAAACAAGCCGTCGCGTGCCATCGAATAATATACCCTTGCTCCCGACATAATAATCCCGTTATTACAACCAAAGGTTGAGATCATAATCATTACTGCTATAATAATTGTTCCTGCCTGTCCGAAAATCACATGGGAAGCAGAAACCGCCACCCTGTCGCGATCTGCAGCAGCTATCTCCTGCATAGACAGTACTCCGGTATAAACGATATTGGTAGCGATATAAATGACAGTAACAATCAAAGTACCCAGGGCCAGACTAAGGCCGATATTTCTTTTAGGATTCTTTATTTCACCGGCGATGAAAGTAACATTATTCCAGGAGTCGCTGCTGAAAATAGAGCCTACCATCGAAGCTGCAATTGCACCAAAAACAGCGACACTGGTATATCCGGCAATGCTTCCGTCGGGATTGAGCTTATGAATATCCCACATATTCGTCCAGTTAGCTCTCCAGACATCTGCTTTTAATGCAAAAAGCCCAAATACAATAAGACCAAGTAAACTGAGTATTTTGGTCATCGTAAATACAGTCTGAATTACTTTCCCGCTATTAATTCCTCGTGTATTAATATAAGTAAGAAGCGTAATAATCAGTATAGAAAGTAGTTGTGCGGGTGATATCTTCAAAAATCCGAGGTCTGCAGCCACGCTG
>DALYUO010000212.1:0-3079 GCA_031981225.1 Pararcticibacter sp. | reverse complement strand
GAAAACCGGAAATATGTAAGCCGTAAATTTTGCGAAAGCAACTCCCACCGCAGCAATCGTAGCCGTTTGTATTACTGTGAAAAAACTCCAGCCATACATGAAACTGATAAGGGAATTATACGCCTCTTTCAGATAAATATACTGACCGCCTGCTTTGGGAAACATAGCGCTGAGTTCTCCATAACTCAAAGCCGCAGTAAGGGTCATAAAACCTGTGATCAGCCATACGGCAATGAGCCAGCCTGCGCTGCCTACATTCCTGCTGATATCTGCGCTTACTATAAAAATCCCTGAACCTATCATGCTTCCTGCCACCAGCATGGTGGCATCCATCAGACGTAATGATGGCTTGAACGACGTGTTTTCACTCATAAATTGTTTTTCTGCCCCTTTTGAGTTGTAAGTTGTACGTTGTAAGTATTAAGATGTAAGTTGTACGTTGTAAGTATTAAGATGTAAGTATTAAGATGTAATAATAAATAAAAAATGACTCGTTACATAAGCTAAATAAAGACTTTTTACATAGAACTTATTACTTACAACTTAAAACTTAAAACTCATAAAATTTCCAGTTAGTTGTAAAATCCCTTTTTAAGGGCTGATTGATCAGAATAGCCCTTAGCATTTCGATGGGCATACCATTTTCTTTCATGACGGCATCGTTGAACTGTTTGTCTGTCATCTTTCCGCCATCAACAAGCTCCTTTTTGAGGCTTAAGAACTGCAGGCCACCCACCAGATAAGCGACCTGGTAGAGCGGACTGTATCCTCCAACGAAAGACCGCCGGACTTCTCCAATAGCGTTTGCCCGTTCGTGCCCTACCCGGTCTACAAGAAAGTCGATACATTGCTGAGGCGTCCATTTACCCAGGTGGTAATTCAATGAGAACAGGATTCGTGCACAACGATGCATTCTCCAGAACAGCATACCAATACGTTCTTCAGGTGTTTTTGCAAAACCCTTCTCATACAACAATAACTCCCAGTAAAGCGCCCATCCTTCCGTCCAGAATGGTGTATTAAAATTATCCCGGTAGGACTTGTACCTGCTATTCATAAAAAACTGGAGGTTATGACCAGGGATTAGTTCATGCTGAACCGTTCCTCTCGAGAAGTAGGGATTATTCCCCCGCATGCTCATCAGTTTATCTTCGTGACTCATGTCGTCTGTCGGATAAGAAATGCTGATCTCACGACCACCGGTAAAGAATGGATTGACCATATGCCTTTCAGGGCTCATCATGATCATCTCCCACGTTTCTTCCGCCAATGGAGGAATGGTAATGAGCTCTCTCTCTTTAATAAAGCTGATAGCATCGTTGTATAACTTCAAGATGAGTTCGGGTTGCTTACCTGCCGGCACGAAGCTGTTCTTCACTTTCTCCTGCGCCTTTTTCCATTCCTTTCCAAAACCCATTTCTCCCGACGCTTTCAGCAGTTCATTATCGCACCATTCAAATTCTTTATTCGCCAGCGCAATAAGTTCTTCCGGCGTATAAGGTATCATATCAACCTTAAGCTGCCTTATCAGTTCTTCCCTGCCAATAGGCCGGCCAATTATTCCGCTTCCATCATCCTTCTGGTTTACGTTTACACGTTCTTTAGTAAGAAACAATTTCGCGTAATCCTGTAATGCCGAATCGAGCCTATGGTATGGGGTTGGAACCCACCAGCTGAAAAGCGGATCATATCCTGAATAAAAATCAAACACTCCCTTTAGCCGCGCTTTCAGTCCCTCAACGGCTTCGCCGCCACGCAGAGCCTGGGACTTCTCCAGGAAAGGCGCTTTCTTCTCCAATGATGCGGCTGCATCATTAACGGACATCACCATTTCATTCAATTGTGCTGCCAGTTTTTCTGCGTCGAAAGACACGCCCCTGCGTCGTCCCTGCTCTATCTTGTAAATCTCATTATCGAATGGGATATACTGGCTTATTGCCTTATAGTCATCTTCCTCTTTTGTGAGCTTTCGCACATGCTCCGCAATATTTCTCTTCAAAAGAATGTAATCAACCTTGCCGTTGATGTTCATCGCATCAAAATCGGCTGCCTGCAGTATCGAAAGATATTCGCGGTCAATGTCCAGTAATCTTCTTCTTTGTTCCGGGGAATTCAAAACCGGTTTGTAAGAACGGCTGTAGGAGCGGGTTACTTCTCTAGGGGAATAGAAAGCCTCAATTGCCTTGAGATCCTGCTCATACCGGATGATGTTTCCGGCCATCTCACTGCTTTGCTCATACAAATTAAAACCGGTAGTGGAACTTTGCTGCGCATTGACAGTATTAAAAAGCGGGGTAAAAAGAAGTATTACGAAGATTTTCTTTAAACTTTCCTGGTAAAAAGATTTCATTTCCATCCAGATAACATATATAAAACGATAATTACTTAAACTCCTGCCTGCGTTTTTTACTGTCCGTGCGACTGACTGGCCACCAATAATTCATCTTCAGGAGAATGAATATAGCTGCGTTCCTTTATTCTTCCGGCGACAAAAAAGTACACCACTATAAAAGCGCACAGCAGTCCTATAAAAAACCAATAATAATCTGCCCCTTTAAGTCCCGCAAACACACCATCCTGAGCGATGTTGCGGTTTACCATGCCGGTAAAGAAGTTACCGATCGCTGTAGTCATCAGCCAAAGAGCAGCCATAGTGCTTTTCATTGAAGGAGGCGACTGCGTGTAAGCATATTGCAGACCTGTTACTGATATGAGCACTTCAGACGCCGACAGCAGTGCATAGGCAAGGATCTGCCACCATACAGAAGGCCGCGCCCCCCCGTCTACAGACACCTGGATAAGCGCAATGATCAGGAATGATAAGGCCGTTATGACCAGTCCTGCGCCTATTCGCCTTACGGGACTTGTTTTTATGCCCATTTTATCAAAAAACGGATAAATCCAGTAGTTAAACACAGGAATGAACAGCAGCAAAAAAAACGGATTAACAGTTTGTACCTGTTCAGGCAGAACCTGAAAGCTAAATATTGTAAGGTCCAGTTTCGTTGCCTGAAGTACCCACTCCGACAAACTTTGATCCCAAAGAGCCCAGTAGACGGGAATAAAAGCAAAGACGGCC
>DALYUO010000211.1:1279-8413 GCA_031981225.1 Pararcticibacter sp. | reverse complement strand
TTCAACGGAGCTGCGTCGTACACCGATTACAGCCGGCGCACGAAAACAACCAGCCTGAATGTCTTAAATGGCGACAGGCGGCTTTCTTTAGAACCTGATGCACAGGCAAAATCTTTATTCGACCATACTTTTTTCCGGGGAACGATGCAGTACAGACTGTCGGATAAGGTTTCGCTCCAGCCGGGAGCAGAGGTAAACCTTAATGGCAGCAGCGGCGACCGCATACAGGGATCTCCCGAAATAAACGATTACGCCTTGTTTGTGTCATCCGAGCTGAAATTATGGAAGGGGATTAATATCCGTCCCGGTATACGGATGCTGAGAAATTCGGTATACGACGCACCTCCTGTAATCCCCTCTCTGAACACGCATATTATGCTCAGTAAAAAGCTGGATATGCGCTTGTCGTATGCGAGAGGCTTCAGAGCACCTTCGCTGAGAGAGCTGTATTTTGAGTTTTTTGATGCCAGTCATTCTATTACCGGAAATGCAGACCTGAAGGCTGAATATTCGCACAGTTATAACGGCTCGCTTACCTGGCACAACGAATCGAAGGGCAATACAGCCTTCGGCGTGACTTTAAGCAGTTTTTACAACGTGTTCAGTAATCTGATTGAAATCGGAATTAATGCCGATAAACCCGATGCGAGCAGCTATATTAACATTGGCCATTCAAAAACCACCGGCGGGTCGGTTCAGGGAAATGCGAGATGGCGAAGCCTGCGTGGCTTGCTCGGCTTTTCGTACATAGGAAGGTATAACCGCATCTCAGAGGATGAGGAATTCGGTGGTCCGCTTCCGCAGTTTACCTGGTCGCCTGAAGTAAACAGCAATATCATTTATACTCTTCCCAACGCAGGCGCCAGCATCAACCTCTCTTATAAGTTTAACGGGCGGCTGCCTGCATATTACATTTCGGAGCAGGATGGGGAACGTACGCTGGTCGGGGGTAGAACATCGTCCTACAATCTCGCTGACCTGAGCATTCATAAAGAGATCAGGAAAATGACGACACTCTCTTTCGGCGTAAAAAATTTACTCAATGTTACGCGCGTGTCGAATACAGCGATAGACAGCGGGTCGGCACATAATTCGACAGGCCCTTCGCCGGTATCGTATGGAAGGTCCTTCTTTCTTGGTCTCACTTTTCAATGGTCTAAAGATCTATCCAATAACAAGTAACAATTACATATCATGAACAAATCGATTCTTATTGTTTTTCTTTTAATAGTTGTAGCTGTTTTTCCTTCCTGTGATAAAAATGATCCGCCCCTGCCAGATAATCTTATTGCTTTCAATACCGGCGATCTCGGATTTGATGAAGGCGCAAATGAACTGGAGGTGTCTGTAACAGCTTCAAGGATTGTTGATGCTGCTACAAGCATCACAATTAATCTTCAGACGGAGGACGTAGCCTATGGTACGGAGTTTACCACCGAGCCCGCTGCTGTAAACAATGCACTTACATTGACTATACCGGCTGGCTCGGCCTCTGCCACGTTTAAAATAAAAAAGACTGCGGGCTTGTTCCTGAATGGGGGGGAGGCCATTCATTTTACAATCACCCAGGTGGGGCAGCCTTCCCTGGCAGGTGAGCTAAAGGAGCTGAAGGTGTCATTTTCTGCCATCACTTCAGCGGGTTCAAACCTTCAGCTGGAAGGGGGAGAAGGTGGTTCGGCTGCTGAAAACAGCGTGTTTGTCGACTTAAGTGCCAACAGGCAGACTGCTGTGGGCAGAGACGAGTGGGACCTTGGTTTTTACTCCGGCGCTGATTTTCGTGTGATTATCAATAATGCCACCGGTGCGTCAGCGATAAAAGTGGACAAAACCGACCTGACGCAGGTAAGCAGCGCAGATATTAATCCTGATGATCTTAAGCTGGGCCAGGGACTGGGTTCGGTTTCCCTCATTGATGACGTTAACGGCGACATAACAAAAACGGTTATT
Organism: Pararcticibacter sp.; assembly: GCA_031981225.1. Classification (GTDB taxonomy): domain Bacteria; phylum Bacteroidota; class Bacteroidia; order Sphingobacteriales; family Sphingobacteriaceae; genus Arcticibacter. Next base: position 6,466 of record DALYUO010000211.1, on the reverse strand, counting down.
GCCGCGGTTTCGGCAACAGAGTCGGAGAACAAGGTCTATGTGATTAACCGCAAAGGAGGCGACAGAAGTGTTGCTCCTGTGGCCGACCTTTATAAAGTTAAGATCAGCAGGAAAGACAACGGATACGTTCTTCAATATGCCAGATTAAACGAAACTACGGTGAAGTCGCTGGAGATCACTAAAGATGCTGAATACAACTTCAGATATGCTTCTTTTGATAACGGCCTTGTTGCAGTCGAGCCAAAGAAAGACAGCTGGGACTTCGAATGGGGCTGGAGTATGTATTTCACAGGAACAATACCTTACGGATTTTCTGATCTTGTATTCATCAACCACCATGCCGGAGTTCAGGCAGCCGAGGTGCTAACGTCGGCGGTAAGTTACGAGGCTTTTAACGAGAGCAAGCTCAGCGGCATCACTTTTTCGGGCAGCCGCGATGTGATCGGTTCAAAATGGCGTGCCACCACCGGGACGCCCGGCGTGAAAACGGATCGTTTTTATCTTATTAAAGATGCTGCCGGAAATATCTACAAGTTAAAGTTCATCAGTTTTATTGCCGAAGACGGCGGCGTACGCGGAAGACCCAAATTAGAATATGTACTTGTTAAGAAAGGTGCTTAAGAGCAGTAAATTGAGATATTATGCTGATTCTATGATGCTCCCCGGGGAGGGTGTCGCAGAGCGGGGTGCAGGGTCAAAGAAGGGTGGTGCAGTTACTGTTCGGCAATGGCTGCCTTCACTGTTATGGCTGCTGTTGTTTGCGGCAGTCATTCTTTCGGCATGCCTGGGAGCGGTAACCATCTCGTTTTCCGAATTCTATTCCATCGTAGCCCATAAAGCCGGCTTAAGCCAGGCAATTAACTATGAGCCGCAGCAGGAAGCCGTGTTATTTACGCTCCGTTTTCCCAGGGTGTTGCTCGGTGTGCTGGTTGGTGCGGGCCTTGCCGTGTCGGGTGCTGCGATGCAGGGTCTCTTTCGCAATCCTCTTGCTGAGCCGGGACTCATCGGGATCTCGTCGGGCGCCTCCCTGTTCGCCGTTGCGGTTATTGTACTGGGGAATAAACTGTTTGCTTCATTTCTGGAACAATTAGGATACTATGCTCTTTCTATCGCTGCATTTACCGGCGCATCGCTAACAACAATGCTGGTCTACCGCATCTCTGTTTACAGGGGTAAGGCGGTGATCACCACGCTGTTGCTTGCCGGGATCGCAATTAACGCTCTCTCAGGCGCTTTCACAGGCTTATTTACCTACGTTGCTACAAATGAAGAACTCAGGAATATCACGTTCTGGAGTCTCGGAAGCCTGGGCGGGGCAACCTGGGATAATATCAGGGTGTTGTTTCCTTTTATTATCGTTCCGCTGATTGGCCTGCCTTTCCTCTCGAAGTCTCTGAACGCTCTGGCATTAGGGGAATCGCAGGCCACCCATATGGGGGTGAATGTTGATCAGGTGAAACGGCTCGTCATTGTACTGGCAACTATGGCTGTTGGCGCTTCGGTCGCAATGTGCGGTATTATTGGTTTTATCGGCCTTATCATCCCGCATATCATCAGGATGATTGCAGGAGCGAATCATAAAACTGTGATAGTATGCTCTGCGTTGCTGGGGGCAGTGGTGCTCACCCTGGCTGATCTGCTTGCGCGCACGATCGTTGCCCCGGCAGAGTTACCCATTGGAATACTGACTGCCATCATCGGGGTGCCGGTATTTATTTACATCATTTTTAAAGAAAAAAGGGCCAGACAGTTATGATAGAGGTAAGGGAGCTTTCTTATCGTGCCGGACGGACTGAACTTCTCCGGGACATTAATTTCGAAGTCAGGCCGGGAGAAATGCTTGCCATTATAGGCGCAAACGGGGCGGGTAAAAGTACCTTGCTGAAGTTATTATCTTCCGAGATCAGCCCTTCGGAGGGTGCCATCTATATAAAACAGCGGCTCCTGCAGGAGTATAAGGTTATTGAACTGGCAAGGATGCGCTCGGTGCTCGCCCAGCAAAACACGATATCCATGTCGTTTACGGTTTACGAGCTGGTACTTATGGGGCGCTATCCTCACTTTGAAAATAAACCGGCGATCAAGGATATAGAAATTGTGAGACATGTCTTAGACGAAACGGGGATAACTCACCTGGCGCACCGGGAATATAATACGCTCTCGGGAGGGGAGCAGCAGCGGGTGCAACTGGCGCGGGTAATAGCGCAGATCGCAGATGTGCCGCAGGGACTTTTATTCCTCGACGAACGGACAAACGGTCTCGATCTGCTGTACCAGCAACAGATCTTATCGATAGCCCGTGGCATGTCCGACCGTGGCTACTGCGTGGTATGTATCCTTCACGATATCAACTTTGCGTCGCGCTATGCCGATAAGGTGCTCATCCTTAAAAATGGTAAGACCATCGCGTTTGGTGCACCTTCTGAGATAATAAACACGGACAATATCTTGCGCGCTTTTAATGTAAAAGTGGAGTTAATGAATTTTACAGCATTCAAATGGCCGGTGGTGGTGCCTTTGTGAGTTGAGAGTTGAAGGTTGAATGTTGTAGGTTGTGAGTTGAATGTTGAAAATCTGATTGCTGATAGCCAAAAGCTGACAGCCAATAACTAAAAATAAAATTATGAAAAATGTATTAATTGAAAAATGGAACAGAATTAAAAGGGAAAATCCACAGATCCGGATTCGGGAGGCTGCCAGACAACTCGATGTGAGTGAAGCAGAGCTTGTAGCAACCGGAACAGGAAGTGGAAATACACTGCTCAATAATGATTTTAAGTCATTGTTGAAGGAGGTGGAGAAGATAGGCCAGGTGATGGCTTTAACGCGTAATGATTATTGCGTACACGAACGGAAAGGTGTGTATAACAAAGTGGCATTTAACGGAGAGGTCGGGCTGGCTGTGAATCCGGATATCGACCTGCGGCTGTTTATGAGTCATTGGAAATTCGGATTTGCGGTAAATGAAAACGGACGGCTGAGCTTTCAGTTTTTTGACAAAAGCGGTGAGGCTGTTCACAAAATATATCTTACCGAAAGCAGCGACAAAGAGGTCTACGAGGGCTTAAAAGAAAAGTATAAAGCCGCCAATCAGGATCTGCCGGTTGATGTGGAAGCCTGGGATGACCGGCAAGAGGAGAAGCAGGATAGCGATATTGATAGTACTCATTTCGGGGAGGCCTGGAAGGCCTTGCAGGATACTCACCATTTTCACGGAATGTTAAAGTCGTTCGGGGTGAGCAGACTCCAGGCAATGCGGCTTGCGCCAGCGGGTTTTACCGAGCCGCTCGACACCGGGATATTGAAGCGGGTGCTCGAATCTGTGGCCGCTCAGGATGTAGAGATAATGGTGTTTACCGGCAGCCGGGGATGCATACAGATTCATACCGGACTGGTAAAGAACCTGGTTCAAACAGGACCATGGTTCAATGTTCTGGATCCGCAGTTTAATATGCATTTACGCGAGGATGGTATAGCTGCCGTATGGCTGGTGAAGAAGCCTACAAAAGATGGGATTGTTACCAGCATTGAGGTATTCGACAATGATGGCGGCATCATCGTTCAGTTTTTTGGTAAACGTAAGCCAGGAATTCCGGAAAGTGAAGCCTGGCGGTCGGCGATTAATCAGAATTTAGCAATCCCTCAATAATTAAATATGTGTGAGACAAGGTTATTGTACTCGGGGGACTCTGTTACCGTGAGCCAGTGTGTACATTGCAGGGTGCTTTTTATCTGGCACGGGAATATTCTCTTAAGCTTTACCTCCGAAAAGTTTAGCTCGTTCAGGCGTGCTATAAATAGTTTCGGGTATGAAGCCCAGTACCAGTATTTCGCCGACGGGGAGGAAAGGCTCGTAGTAAGCACTCCCAATCCGGAGATCAGTTTTGCTTTTACTGCGGAAGAGTGGGCCTCATTCAAAAATGCTTTGAATGAGGCGGCGTATATGCAGGAAATATATGCCTTAATGGTATAGTATGATTCGGGATGCAGGTGATTTTGTATGGGATTTGTCAAATTAGCCAGAACGAAGGCTGAAAGTCGCGGTACGCGTAGGATGCGAAGACTATAGAGTAGAACTTAACGTTAATAAAGCGTGCTAAATTAATTTAGTACAGACTTGTCTTTAACAAGAAGAAGTTAAGATAAAAGTCCTCTGTTCCGGCTTGCTGATATATGGTAAGCCGGAACTCAGGCGCCAGCTTATTCTCCCCAGGCTGTGATAATGATGTTTCTCGGCCCCCCGTAATTGCGGTGCTCACATAAATATATTCCCTGCCAGGTGCCTAGTGCCAGGCGCCCGTTTCGAACGGGAATAGTCACCGAGCTGCCCAGTAAGGCTGCCTTAAGATGGGCGGGCATATCGTCTGAGCCTTCGTAGTCGTGCAGGTAGTCGGGGTCGTTCTCGGGCACCGCCTTATTGAAATACATTTCGAAGTCGGCCCGTACGGTAGGGTCGGCGTTTTCATTTATGCTGAGCGAAGCCGAGGTGTGCTGTATAAATACCTGGCATATTCCTGCGTTCAAACCGCGGATCTCCGGGAGTGCCTGAGTTATCTCTGATGTGATCAGGTGAAATCCTCTTTTCCGCTCTTTCAGTTGTATCGACTTCTGATAGATGTTCATTTTTTTTTCAAAATACAAACATGCTTCTTTCTTAGGAAATACAGAAGGGCTTGTGCATAATTGTTCGACGTCGCGGCGGCCGTATGTTGCGGTAAATCCGCCGGATATTAAATACCTTTGGGAATGAAAATTCTTCATACCGCTGACTGGCATCTCGGGAAAAAGCTTGAGCAATGTGAAAGGACCGAGGAACATCAGCATTTTCTGAACTGGCTTATTGAGAAATTAAAGGCCGAATGTATTGATGTTCTCATTATTGCAGGCGACATATTCGATACAGGTTCTCCTTCGAATACGGCCCTGGAGTTATATTACCGTTTTTTAAGAAACGTGAAGGATACCTGCTGCCGCGATGTCATTATCATAGGTGGCAATCATGATTCTATCAGTACATTAAATGCACCGCGCGAGCTGCTGAAGTTTTTCAACGTATATATCGTAGGGGGCGTGCCCGACGAGTTTACAGAGCAGATCATTCCTATAAAAGACATAAATGGAAAGTTGCAGGTGGTGGTTTGCGCCGTACCTTTTTTAAGGGATAAGGATATACGCCTTTCTGTACCC
>DALYUO010000211.1:358-1269 GCA_031981225.1 Pararcticibacter sp. | reverse complement strand
GAGAAACAGGCGCAGAGCGGGAAGCACGTATTAAACAGGGAATCTGCGACCATTACAACCAATTTAAAGAACATATTGCGCCTTATAAGGCCGACGGTATTCCGGTTATTGCAACGGGTCATCTTTTTGCAGCAGGTGCCGGCACATCCGACAGCGAGAAGGAGATCCATGTTGGGAACCTGGGCCAGGTTTGCGGAGACCAGTTCCCTGAAGAATTCGATTATATTGCTCTGGGGCATATTCATCGGCCTCAGAAGGTTAATAAAATGAACCATATCCGCTATTCGGGATCACCTGTTCCGTTAAGCTTTTCGGAGTCGGATGATAAAAAGCAAGTGATCATACTGGAGTTTGAAAACGGAGCGATGACGAGGCTCGAAGAACATGAAGTACCTTCTTGCCGCAAGCTGATCAGGGTAAAGGGGAGCCTGGATGCCGTGAAAAGCAAACTGCTGCTATTGGAAGATGCCTGCCTGCAATATCCTTCATGGGTAGAGGTGCAGGTTGAAACGGAAGCCTATATTCCCGACATGGAGGAGCAGCTGGAAAAGATAAAAGTTCGTATCCCTTTTATAGAACGTTTTTTTTGCAGGCAGGTGCGGAAAATTGCTTTACCCGACTTCGCCGAACAGGTGGATGAAGGAATGACCCTGATGGACCTGGACCCTAAAGCGGTTTTTACGAAAAAGTGTGAAATAGAGTTTGGCGACAATGACTATAGTGAGCTGATGGAAACGTTCGAAGAGGCAATGGAGCGTATGAGGCAGACGGAGGAGGGGAAAGGATGAGAATTGTAAGTGTTAAGTTTTTGAATCTAAACTCACTGAAGGGCGAACACGAAATCCGCTTTGACAAGCCCCCTTTTACCGAAAGTGGTTTGTTTGCAATCACGGGGCCTACAGGTGCGGGTA
>DALYUO010000211.1:0-348 GCA_031981225.1 Pararcticibacter sp. | reverse complement strand
AACCACGATACTGGATGCCATTACGGTTGCCTTGTACGGAAAAGTTCACCGCTTAACGCGCGACGTCTCTGAAATTATGTCGCGGCATACGGCTGAGTGCTATTCGGAGGTTGAATTTGAAGTAAAGGGAGCACTTTATAAGGCTAAGTGGTCGTTGCGCAGAAGTCGCGGTAAGATAGACGGCAACCTTCAGGGTGAAAAGATGGAACTTGCAGAAATGCCTTCGGGGAAATTCCTTGGCGGTCATACACCCACATCTGTGAAACAGGAAATCACAGAACTTTGCGGACTGGATTATAACCAGTTTCTCAGATCGGTCATGCTTTCGCAGGGTGATTTTACGCGGTT
>DALYUO010000210.1:7504-8468 GCA_031981225.1 Pararcticibacter sp. | reverse complement strand
GTTTTAAAAACAGGTTTACTATCGTATTGGATGGAGTACAGGACCCCGGCAACCTCGGAACAATTATTCGCACTGCCGACTGGTTTGGATTCGGGGAAATTATCTGTTCGATCGATACTGTTGAAGCTTATAATCCTAAAGTGGTACAGGCCACGATGGGTTCACTATCCCGCATCAGGGTACATTATACAGATCTGGAAACATTGTTCGGCGATACAACGGTACCGATTTTTGGCGCCATGCTCGACGGCCAATCTGTATATGAGGCTGATTTAGGAAATGAAGGCTTTTTGGTACTGGGGAATGAAGGCAAAGGAATATCGGAAAAAATTACCGGTAAGATTGGTCGAATGATAACGATTCCTAGCTTTGGCAAGGCTGAATCGTTGAACGTGGCTATCTCGGCAGCCATATTGTGCTCTGAACTTCGCCGGCGACTTTGAATACACGCTCTGCTTCGCATCCGCTCCTAAAATGGTTCTGAGAGGTAAGGCACCACTTAGCGACCATGTTTTGTCTTCCTCCTGTGCTTCCTCGAGAAAAAACCGAAAAAGCAGGGGAGCTCATCTTTTATACCTATGGAGCGTAGGCTTGCTTAAAAAGCGATTTTTCTCATTTTTTAACAAGTAATTGCCATATTAAAAATAATTGCTATTTTTGCACTCCTTCAACAGGGTCGGATGGCCGAGTGGCTAGGCAGAGGTCTGCAAAACCTTCTACAGCGGTTCGAATCCGCTTCCGACCTCACGGGATAAAATATTAAAAAGAAAACCATGGGAGTTACACGTTTAAAAAGAAAAGACAGAAGAAACAAAACGGTTTCACGCCTGCAAGTCCAGTTCCTTAAACTCGGCAGGAATATTGAAACCGGAAGCCGCTCGAAAGAATCTGCAGATAGTCAGATGGTGAAGAACAATGCGGTTCTTGCACAGATTGAAGCACAGTCAAAATAAGATGCTGCGCT
>DALYUO010000210.1:6421-7494 GCA_031981225.1 Pararcticibacter sp. | reverse complement strand
TAGGCAGAGCAGCTGATATTCGAAATACAAAGAGGGTCCTTAACGGTTCCTCTTTTTTTTTGAAAAAGACGATCCCGTAACAACCCCCTTTATACAATCGACACTCATCCGCTCACTCTACAGTTTTGCCAATATACCTTTGTTTATTTTTTTCACTACTGCAGGTCCTTCATATATAAAGCCTGTATAGATCTGAACAAGAGAGGCCCCTGCATCGAGTTTTTCGAGAGCATCTGCCGCGGAGTGAATCCCTCCAACTCCTATTATCGGAAAAGCATGACCTGACTTCTCGGCCAGGTATCTTATAACCTCAGTCGATCGTTTGGTAAGAGGTCTCCCACTAAGTCCACCGGTCTCCGATGTTAGCTTTCCGTCGGATACAAGCCCTTCCCTACCGATGGTTGTATTAGTAGCTATAATTCCGGCAATACCGGTCTCGTTCACAATTTCTATAATATCATCTAACTGATCATTCGTAAGATCGGGAGCAATTTTCAATAGTACCGGTCTGGAAATACCGTTCTTTGAATTCCTTTGCTGTAATGCATTCAGGATATTTTTCAACGGCTCCTTCTCCTGCAACTCTCTTAATCCGGGAGTGTTTGGGGAACTTACATTCACAACAAAATAATCTACCACATCAAACAGGGCATCGAAGCACTTTATGTAGTCGTTTACCGCTTCTTCATTGGGGGTAATCTTGTTTTTACCAATGTTCCCTCCAATAATAACTCCGTCGCGTTTCAGATGCTTTAAATGACCCGCTGCTACTTCAGCTCCCTGATTGTTAAAACCCATACGGTTAATCAGACCAGCGTCTTTGGGGAGGCGAAACATGCGGGGCATATCATTACCTGGTTGCGGCAAGGGGGTAACTGTTCCTATTTCAATAAATCCAAAGCCAAAATTCGATAGCTCTTTAACGTAAGCAGCATTTTTATCAAATCCTGCGCCCAGCCCAACCGGATTCTTAAATTTCAATCCAAACACTTCCCTTTCAAGACGCGGATCGTTTACATGAAAAGCTTTCTTCTGTATGCTGGCAACACCGGGAATCCGGTTTACTGCTTTTA
>DALYUO010000210.1:3888-6411 GCA_031981225.1 Pararcticibacter sp. | reverse complement strand
ACGAAATGATGGATATCTTCTGGGGCGAAGCGGAAAAGAACAGGTTTTATGAGCTGGTACATGAAGGCGAAAATACGGCAGTTTTGTCAAATAATGCTGACGTTTTTTTAATTAATTGACTGAGAATAACTTAAGCCCGCTGTATAACATCCACTGCCTGCTTTTAGGAGGGAACTGTTACCTTTGACACTCGCCTTATTAAACTCAATATATGCAGAGCGACTCCTACAATAAAATACCAAATCTGACAGTTGTTAAAACAGCTGACGGCTCTAATACGCTGTTTAATGCCGAGGTTGGTGAACACTATCATTCTAAACATGGCGCACTCCAGGAGAGCAGACACGTGTTCCTTGAGTCGGGACTGAAGTTCTTTCTGGAAAAGGAAAAAAAGAAAGAAGTAAGCGTTCTTGAAGTCGGCTTTGGAACAGGACTCAACTTTCTGATTACCGCGCAGTACTGCACCGGGAATCAGATTTTATTGAATTATACAGGGATTGAGGCGCATCCGTTAAAACAGGTACTTCTCTCTGAAACAGGCTACGGCGCTTTTGTTCCAGCTGAGTTATGGGACAGTTTTAATGCTCTCTATCCGGTTGCTTTAAGCGGCACCGTTTCGTTAAATAGTTTCTGTAAGTTCGAAGTGGATGCCTGCAAGCTCACCGATTTCGTGTCCCTGCAGCAATATGATGTACTGTATTTCGATGCCTTTGCCGCTGTACACCAACCGGAGATGTGGACGGCCGAAGCGCTGGAGAAATGCACCCGCTACCTGAAGCCGGGAGGTGTTTTTGTAACTTATGCCATAACAGGTAACCTGAAAAGAGCAATGAAGTCGCTCAACTTCAGCATTGAAAAAGCCCCCGGGGCACCGGGAAAACGGGAAATGCTGCGGGCTGTAAAGAACGGGTAAAGCAGCTTCGGGCCGCCGGACTCAAGCCCTAAAAGTACTCTGTCAAATATTATTTGCAATAACGAAGCCTGAAGCCCATGCCCATTGAAAGTTGTAGCCGCCAAGCCAGCCGGTTACGTCAACACATTCGCCGCCAAAAAAAAGGCCTGGTACCTTTTTAGCCTCCAGGGTCTTAGAGGAAAGTTCTTCTGTAGCTACCCCCCCTCTCATTACTTCTGCCCTATCGTACCCTTTATCTCCGGCAGGCTTCACTTTAAACTGATGAATAAACTGTTCTGCCTGCTGAATATCGGCTTTACTTAATGAGGCTATATTTTTGTCGACCGGGAGATATTTACCAAAAGATTCGGCGACCTTCTTTGTGTACAAGCCGGAAAGGAATGTCAGGAAAAGTTTCTTTCCATTCTGACGACGTTCTTCCTCCAGCAGCTCTGTAATATTTTGCCTGGGGAGCAGATCGATGGTTATCCACTCTCCCGGATGCCAGTAAGAAGAGATCTGCAGAATAGCGGGTCCGCTTAAGCCCCAGTGGGTAAACAAAATATTCTCCTCGAAACTAATCTTTTCATTACTCACCCTGCAAAATATACTGTTACCGGAAAGGTTCGCGAACCAATCAGCATCTTTGCCTGTAACAGTAAGGGGTACTAGAGCCGGTGCTGTTTCTGCGATACGCAATCCAAACTGACGGGCTACTTTTAATCCAAAGTCGGTAGCGCCCATCTTCTGAACCGGCAAACCTCCGCTCACTACCACCAGGCGTTCGGTTTCAATAGCCGTGCTCTTGCCATGTCTCTCGTAGGTTATTGAAAAAGTCCCTTTTTCTGTCAGCTGTATATGTTTTACGTCAGCGTCGCAGCGTATTTCCTGTCCAAGATCATTACACAGGCTAGTGAAAACATTCACTATATCTTTTGCGCTGTTATTTTCAGGGAATAATTGTCCGAGAGTCTTTTCCTGTCCGTATATTCCATAAGATTCAAAGAAGCTGATCGTGTCGTTCACTGCCCATTGCGAAAAAGCTGATTTGCAAAAATGAGTATTTTCAGAAATGAAGTTAAGAGTTGAGGTGTTTAGATTAGTGTAATTACACCTCCCTCCTCCCGAAATGAGAATTTTCGCACCGGGCTTATTGTTCTTTTCCAGTATAAGCACTTTTTTTCCTAAAAACCCGGCCTGGACGGCGCACATTAAGCCACAGGCACCTGCACCAATAATAATCGCATCAAACATTGTTTAAAACTCAGTGATCAGGCAGCAAAGGTATGTAAAGATGAGCTTATAAACGACGAGGCTTACCTTGGTGAGGATTCAAAATTTTCAGATCCGCTATTTGTTTAAAATCAGATATATTCCGCGATATAAGAATTAATCCGTTAACTAGCGCTGTTGCGGCTATTATGGCATCAGGTAGTTTAATTTTACTGCTTCTGCATATGGCTATAGTTTTTTCAACAACTAAGTCGTTAAGGCCTAGTACCGCACTGTCGTTGACAAAATCCTGCAAGACTTGATAGACATCATCTTGAGTATTAAACCGAAGCAATTCAATTTTTGTAACTATAGATATAAATGGACGGTCATCTACTACACTGTCCATGAATGACAAC
>DALYUO010000210.1:0-3878 GCA_031981225.1 Pararcticibacter sp. | reverse complement strand
GTTTCTCATTCAAATAATCAATTATGGCGTTCGTATCAATCAGATATCTCGTTCCCACTCGTTTCTGATATTTTTCATCTGTTGCTGAAGCTCCTGGAACCGGGCATCAGACAGTTTTAGTGAGCCTCTGTATTTTGTAGAAAGTTTCATAGATTCTGTAGGCTTTGTGAATTTGTTAAGCAATGCTTCAACTTCATCTAATACAGCTTCACTATCAACTTTAAGTACTTGCTCAATTACTGATAATTTTCTTGCTTCAGATACCATGACTACCCTTTCTTTTAACAAATTTAATTAATATAATCAAAAAGCATGCTATACTTATTGAAATCTTCAGTGAGTCTCTTAATCGCAACCCAATATCCCTTTTCTACGTTTATTAATAAGCTTGTTTATAACGCTTGCGCTCACTTTTACCACAGGGCAAACGCATTTAAAAAATGTGCTTGCAAAAGCAGGCTGGCCTCTGCTATCAGACAGTTAGGAGTGCGGCATCAGTAAAATCAAAAGATTGAGGGCTACTGATGCCGGGAGCACTTATAATAAACCAGTAGAATAGCGGGAGCCCTGTTCGACCTCTCTCCTGAAACGATTCGGGGTGAGTGCACGGTGAGTGCACAGTGAGAGCACAGTGAGTGCACCTTTTTCCGGTAAAACGTGCACTCACCGTGCTCTCACCGTGCTGTCATAGTGCTCGCATCCCGAACTATTCTCCTGCTGCATTATAATCAGTATCACACAAATCTATACTTATTCTTACTTTTTTCCTTATTGGTACAACGAAAAACATTCTGAGGACCCTCCCACATCACCCCGAAGCGAAATTTCTGTCATCAGTTCTTTTTAAATGCGTTTGCCTTGTTCTTTTAGCATGCAAAGTTTTGATATTTAGTTGTGATTTGTATATTTGCGTTCCCGGTTTTAATCAGGAGTACCATAAATGACAGATTCATTCACATACCATCACCATCTGCATCATCGCCATTGAGGCGATATCATGATTTGTATGGTTTCTATGTGAAACTGATTTTATTGGACTATTATTCTTACACTGATTAAATAAAACACGAATTGAAAACACTCAAAATCGCTATCCAGAAATCGGGTAGATTAAATGAAAAATCTGTAGAACTTCTTAAGAACTGTGGCTTAAGCTTCGAAAATTATAAAAGTTCCCTTATCTCTCCAGTATCAAACTTTCCTTTAGAAATTCTCTTTCTGCGTGATGATGATATTCCTGAATACGTTCAGGACGGCATTGCAGATCTTGGTATTGTTGGAGAAAATGTAATTAATGAAACCGAGGTTGAGGTGGCGTACCTTCAGATGCTTGGATTTGGCAAATGTTCACTAAAACTTGCTATTCCAAATAAAGGCGAAATTGAAACGCTGGCGGATCTTAACGGAAAATCGATAGCGACATCCTACCCTGTCATACTCAGGAAATTCCTTGAAAGAAACGAGGTAACTGCGGATATAAGAACGATATCAGGGTCTGTGGAAATATCTCCGGGACTTGGTCTTAGTGATGCAATTTGTGACCTTGTATCCACCGGAGGCACTTTAAAGAGTAATGGCTTAATACCTTTTGCAGATGTAATGCATTCTGAAGCGGTTCTAATCGGCCGCAAGGGAATTGAAGAAGACCTTCTGACCATCGAACTAATACAGCGTGTTCAATCGGTTCTGAGAGCAAAAGAGACTAAGTATGTCGTTCTTAATATTGAGCAGAAAAACCTCAGTGCCATCGAGTCCCTGCTTCCCGGAATTAAAAGTCCGACGGTAGTGCCTCTTGCAGAAGAAGGCTGGGTAGCTGTACACACTGTTATTCCGGAAAAGGACTTCTGGAGCAAGATCAGTCAGCTGAAAGCTGCAGGTGCGCAAGGCATTGTTGTAATGCCGATAGAGAAGATCATACTTTGATCCTCATTTAACGGCAGCCTTTCTGCCTCATTCAAAACGTTCTAATATTAAGTACTTAATGTATTAACAGAAGGAAGACCGACTGAAGAAACATGGAACAAACGACAAATTCAATAACGCGGGGCACTAACAATACTATAGAATTTAAGGACATCTATGTATATAATGAGTTAACAGGGGTTGATATTGCTAATCTTGTAATAAGAAATCCGGACGCCGACAACAGCATTAGTTCGAGTGTAGAATCAATCATCGCTGATGTAAAACATCGCGGCGACCAGGCGTTGCTTGAGCTGACAGAACGGTTTGACGGCGTCAAGTTAACGAGCATAAAACTGGGCAAAGAAGACATTGCAGCGATTGCCTCTTCTATTTCTGAAAATGAAAAAAATGCCATAGACATTGCTTACAATAACATCTGGAAGTTCCACGAAAGTCAGCTCCACGCCGAGGGCAAAGTAGAAACGATGCGGGGTGTAACGTGCTGGAGGGAAGTACGGGCGATAGAAAAAGTGGGATTATACATTCCGGGAGGCTCTGCAGTACTGCCGAGTACTTTTCTTATGCTTGGTATACCGGCAAAGATTGCAGGCTGCAAAGAGATCGTTGTATGTTCGCCACCCCAAAAAGGAGGCCTCATTAATTGTTATCTTGCTTATGTGGCTAAGTTGCTTGGCGTCGAAACGATCTATCTGTGCGGCGGCGCGCAGGCTGTGGCTGCAATGGCCTATGGCAGCGAAAGCATTCCGAAAGTGGACAAGATATTCGGACCCGGTAATCAGTACGTAACGAAAGCTAAGACGATCATTCAGTCGACATCACTCACCGCCATAGACATGCCGGCCGGCCCGTCGGAAGTGCTGGTGATAGCCGACGAGACATGCAATCCTGCTTATGTTGCTGCCGATCTTTTAGCACAGGCTGAGCATGGCGCTGACTCACAGGCGGTACTTGTTGCTACATCGGGTGTGGTGATACAACAGTCCATTGACGAATTAAGAAAACAGATTGAGGCGTTGCCGAGAAAAGAGATAGCAGCAAAGGCTATTCAAAACTCTTACGTCGTGTTAGCTAAGGATCTTGAAGAGGCGATGGAGTTCAGCAATATTTACGCTCCGGAACATCTTATTCTGGCAACTGAACATTGGACTACGCTTGTACCGAAAGTGAGCAATGCTGGCTCGGTGTTCCTTGGAAATCTTACACCCGAAAGTGCGGGAGATTATGCTTCGGGGACCAATCACACACTGCCCACAAGCGCCTATGCCCGTTCCTACTCCGGCGTTTCACTCGACTCATTTGTTAAGAAAATTACTTTTCAACATTTGTCGCCAGAAGGGATCACAAATATCGGCACGGCTGTTGAAACGCTTGCCGAACTCGAGGGCCTGCATGCACATAAAAATGCGATGACTTTGAGAGGGGCTAACGGCTAATAAATTTATAAAATGGAATTCGATTTAAATAACATACTAAGAACAAACATAAAAAACCTGGTTCCGTACTCATCTGCCAGAGACGAGTTTCAGGGAGAAGCATCTGTATTCCTTGATGCCAACGAAAACAGCTTTGGATCACCGCTTGACACACCATATAACCGTTACCCAGACCCTCTTCAATACGTGGTAAAAAAGAGACTGAGTGAAATAAAGGGGGTACCGCCGCAAAACATCTTTTTGGGAAACGGTAGTGATGAAGCTATCGACATCTTGTTCAGAGCCTTCTGCCGACCGGGGATTGACAATGTAATTACCCTCCCTCCTACGTATGGAATGTATGAGGTGTCGGCCAACATCAATGATGTTGCTGTAAAAAAAGTTCCTCTCACAATTAATTATCAACTGGATCTTGAAGGTATCGCAGAAGCGATAGATCCAAACACTAAAATCATCTTTATCTGCTCACCGAATAACCCGACAGCAAACTCTTTATACAGGGAAGATATCGAAACTGTA
>DALYUO010000209.1:3847-8478 GCA_031981225.1 Pararcticibacter sp. | reverse complement strand
CCGGGCAGATCGGAATGGGGATCCTGTATTTTCTTACAGGGGGATTATGTCTTATTGGTACTATTGTTGATGCTATAAATCACCGGAGCCTTGCCAGAGAATTTAATCACGATGCAGCAATGGAATGCGCTCAAATGGTGAAGATGATGTAATATTCAGTATGATAACGGCCAGATGCAAATAATATCTATTTTTGTATGATATGCCTCAAGATTTTGCTGCATCCGGAAGTTTAGGCCTTTTGGCCATAATCGGACTAATATTTACAGCGTTATTCTGCCTAACGCTCTACAACACATTGATCCTTATTAGGACAGAGAACCGGAAGATCAAACCTCTGACCGTTTGGCTGTTATTTGTTCCGGGATTTAATATTATCTGGAATTTCTTTGTTGTATTGGGCCTTGCTACTTCGATAAAGGATGAACTCTTAAGCCGTGATTATGAGGTGACTGATAAGCCGGGTTTAATCTCGGGTATAGGTTATTCGGTGGTTTCATGTCTGGCTCTTGTACCTTATTTAGTCGAGATACCAAAAGATTGGTTCTGGGCGCTCGGAATAGTGGGCTTGCTTCAATTGATCTTCTTTGTGCAGTACTGGATGAAGGTAAACTGGTATAAAACGATCCTTAAAAGGGATAGCTTAGGAGAAGAGGAAGCATGAAGTTACAGCAGATCTGCTCTTTTTTAGAAACGGTAGCGCCCCTGTCCTACCAGGAAGACTATGATAATTCGGGACTGATAGCAGGAAGCCCTGAGATGGAGATCACCGGCGCCCTGATTTCGCTTGACTGCCTGGAGCCGGTTGTAGATGAGGCGATACGCTTAGGATGTAATCTGGTAATTTCTCATCATCCTATTGTTTTTAAAGGCTTAAAGAGGTTCAATAAGAGGACTTACGTGGAGCGAGTGGTGATGAAAGCAATAAAACACGATATCGCACTATATGCTATTCATACCAATTTCGATAGTGTTCTTACTGGCGTGAACGCGAGGATCTGTGAAAAGCTTGGCATCAGAGATTTTACAATCCTTTCACCGAAGAGCGGACTGTTAAAAAAGCTGGTTACTTTTTGTCCTTCTGCACAGGCCGATAAAGTGAGGGACGCTCTTTTGAAGCAGGCGCTGGATCGATAGGGAACTACTCTGAATGCAGCTATAATACAGAAGGATTCGGTACCTTTAAAGGAGCTGAAAACACAAATCCGTTTGTTGGTGAAAAGGGTGCACAGCACCGGGAAGCTGAAGTTAGAATTGAGACGATTTATCCGGCTGTAATTGAACGACAGCTAATTATTGCACTTTTGCAGGCACACCCTTACGAAGAAGTAGCTTACGACCTTTATCCTTTAACGAATTCTTTTGAAACCGGGTCGGGAATGGTTGGGAACCTTGCAGAGGAGATGGATGAGCTTTCATTCCTGCAATTGCTTAAAGATAGATTAAAAGCGAAAGTGGTACGTCATACAGCTTTACGGGGTAAAAAGGTAAAAAGAGTGGCAGTTTGCGGAGGCTCAGGAAGCTTCCTTTTGCCAAGGGCAATTGCATCCGGAGCCGATGTTTTCGTTACTGCTGATTTTAAGTATCACGAGTTTTTTGATGCCGACGGGAAAATTATTATTTCGGACGTGGGACATTTTGAAAGTGAGCAATTTACACAGGAATTGTTATTTGAAATAATTACAAAAAAATTTCCTAACTTTGCACTCCATTTAACATCAATACATACAAACCCAATAAATTATTTAATTTAATGGAACAAACCGTAGAACAAAGGCTTAAGGCTTTATACGAACTGCAAACCATCCATACTAAAATTGATAAAATCAGGCAGGTAAGGGGTGAACTTCCAATGGAAGTAGCTGATCTGGAAGATGAAGTAGCCGGCCTTGAAACCCGCATACAGAAAATTAAGGCTGAACTTGATGAGCTGGAAGATTCTATTGTCACCCGGAAAAACATGATCAGGGACGCTCAGTCGAATATTAAAAAATATGAGACTCAGCTAAACGAGGTAAAGAATAACCGTGAGTACGATGCTATTTCGAAAGAGATAGAGATTCAGGGACTGGAGATTCAGGTGTGTGAGAAAAAGATCCGGGAGTATGGATTTGAGATAACTAATAAAACTCAGGTATACGAGAAAGCACAGGCAGATTTGGAAGAGCGGCAGAAAGACCTTGAAATAAAAAGGGCTGAGCTGAATAATATTACTTCTGAAACTGAAAAAGAAGAGCAGGACCTTTCAGCGAAAGCGAAAGAGGCGGAAGTTCAGATTGAAGACAGGCTATTAACTGCGTATAAACGTTTACGCAATAACGCTAAAAACGGACTTGCGGTTGTGACTATTCAGCGTGATTCATGCTCGGGATGTTTTAACCAAATTCCTCCTCAGCGTCAGCTTGATATCCGCCAGCACAAGAAGATTATCGTTTGCGAGCATTGCGGACGAATCCTTGTTGACGAAGCTCTTACTTCTGAACACCAGGAAGTTAGCGAGGAAGAGATTTAAATAATACGTACAAAGTACTATACAAAATTTAAGAAAGCGCCGGACATGGCGCTTTTCTTGTTTACAGCTCAAAAGAGCTTTCCTTGTTTTCCGGCAGCCGGTGTAAAATGATTTAAATTTAAAGCCGGCATTGATCGCCCCTTAAGAAAGCGATTTACGGAGATCTTAAATAACTGATGGATGCTTTCGGCCACTTTACCATCGCCTCGCATCCTGTTTCCCCAGCGGCTGTCATTTAGTTTCCCGCCGTGGCATGAGGCGATCAGGTTCAGCACTTTTTCTGCGCGGTCGGGATATGCCTTATGAATCCAGTCGCTGAAGATCTCTCCTATCGCGCCGTTTAGCCTGATCAGAGTAAATATTGCGCCGAGTGCCCCCTGGTCTGCCGCCGCTTGAATCAGGGCCGGGATTTCGTCGCTATTAAGTCCCGGTATTATTGGTCCCATCATTACCCGTGCAGGAATGCCGTTAGAGGTCAGCTTGTTTATCACCATTAACTTGGTCTTTGCCGTGACTGTGCGTGGTTCAAGTTTCTGCCTGAGGCTTTCGTTTAAAGAAGTGATGGTAACGTTAACCTGTACCAGATCGAGTTTAGCCAGCTCTCTCAGGATGTCAATATCTCTCACAATCAGATTGTTCTTGCTGATAATGCTTACCGGGTGTTTATACTTCAGGAATACTTCGAGCAAGGAACGTGTTATCTTAAGCTTCCTTTCAATGGGCTGATAGCAGTCGGTGTTTCCCGAGAGCATAATAGGCAAAGGCTTATAGCCGGGTTTATTCAGAAACTTTTCAAGCAGTTCTGCAGCGTTTTTCTTTACCACAATCTTTCTTTCAAAATCTAGTCCTGCGCTGAAACCGAGGTATTCATGAGCGTTGCGGGCATAACAATAGAGACAGCCATGTTCGCATCCCTGATAGGGATTAATGGAATAGGAAAATGCGATGTCGGGACTGTTCGAAATGCTCACAATTGATTTAGGATAAGCCTCGATGATCTGCGTTGCTGTATTTTCATAGAGTATTTCATCCAAACCTTCTATATGTTCGGTCACATATTTGTTCTTCAGGAACTTATTATGGGTATTGATCTGGGCTCCCCTTCCCTTAAAGTAATCGTCGTTATTTTCAAAAGGCATATGCAAAAATGCTAAATATATTAGTATTGTTCAAACAATATTTAGAGTTAATAGTTAAAGATTTGCATCAATACGTAAGCTATGGAAAACACGAATGACAATAAGGAAACAGCAAAAGGATCGAATGCCGTGAAAGATCCGGACGAGTGGACCACAGGCGATGAGCCAATGACCGGAGCACAACGTTCATATCTAACAACCCTTTCGACTGAGGCCGGTGAGGTTTTCGATGAAAATCTGACGAAAGCCGAAGCTTCAAAGTTGATCGATGAATTGCAACATAAGACCGGCCGGGGCCTGGAGAATAAGGATTAACCGGTGATTGTATCAAGCTACATAGGGTTTGAAGGTCAGTCATTCTGTGCGAGGACACTGACGGGATGGTATTGCTTTCGGGTGAGCAGAATGGGGTTTCCTGGCCTGAAATAGCCCGATCTATAAAAAAATCATAAAAATGAGATTATAAATACGCGGGTTTTTTATTTTTTAAGCTAAGTTTGCGCGGCAATTCAGGTCCGGACTTTTAAAGTCAGTACGTCAGTTTTATAAATATAACGCTTAAGCCTGAAAGCTTTAATTCAATAGCAACTCAGCATATTGATATTAAACATTAATATTTTAGATGTTTATACAGGAATGAAAAGGTCAGGCAAGTATATAGTATCCCGACGAATTGACGCGATGTTGTTCCAGCTAAGCGATATCTATAAATTTGTAAGCCGCTTTTTTAAAGAGGTATTCCTGCCGCCTTACGAATTTAAAGAAATGATCAGGCAGTGTTATGAGGTAGGATACAAGTCCCTTCCGCTGATCACTTTAACGGGTTTCATTACCGGATTGGTTTTTACTAAACAGTCTCGTCCTTCACTTGCCGAATTCGGCGCAGCATCATGGTTACCAAGCCTGGTTGCAATTGCCATTATCAGGGCGTTGGCGCCGCTGGTTACCGCCCTTATTGCAGCAGGGAAAGTTGGATCGAA
>DALYUO010000209.1:0-3837 GCA_031981225.1 Pararcticibacter sp. | reverse complement strand
CTGAGCAGATAGATGCAATGGAGGTTTCAGCTACTAACCCCTTTAAATTCCTGGTAGTTACCCGCATTATAGCTACGACATTGATGATACCTGTACTTGCAATGTATAACGGGTTTGTCGCCATGCTGGGGTCCTTTATGAATGTAAGTCAGAATGAGCAAACCAGTTTATCAGCTTTTATAGAAGATGCGTTTAAAAGTATTTCTTTTCTCGACATGTTCTCGTCGGTATTTAAAGCTGTTATTTTCGGGTTTACTATAGGAACAGTCGGCTGTTATCAAGGATTCAACTCTTCAAAGGGGACTGAAGGTGTTGGTAAAGCGGCCAACTCGGCAGTGGTGGTATCGATGTTCCTGATTTTTATTGAAGAAATACTTGTTGTACAGGTAGTGAATGCTATAAGATAGATGGAAAAGAAATTATCGCCCATAGACAGCTCGAATCATGTTATCTCTATTAAGGGACTTGAAAAGTCTTTTGGCGACCTTGATGTGCTAAAAGGAGTAGATCTTGAGCTTTACCAGGGAGAAAACCTTGTAGTTCTGGGGCGTTCGGGCACAGGCAAGTCGGTATTGATCAAAGTTATTTCGGGACTGCTTAAACCGGATAAGGGAGTTGTTAATGTGCTGGGCGTAGAGGTGGATAAACTGACGCCTAAAGAGTTACAGCAGTTGCGCCTTAAGATCGGCTTTTCTTTTCAGAGCAGCGCACTCTACGACAGTATGACGGTACGTGAGAATCTCGAATTTCCTTTGGTGCGAAATTCAAAGCATTTAAGCCGTGCAGAAAAAGACAGTGCGATAGAATCGGTATTGGATGCTGTTGGCTTATTACAAGCGATTAACCAAATGCCATCGGAGCTTTCCGGCGGACAGCGTAAACGTATAGGTATTGCAAGAACGTTGATCATGCGGCCTCTTATTATGCTCTACGACGAACCCACCGCCGGCCTGGACCCAATTACTTCAATTGATATAAATAACCTCATAAACGAGGTGCAGGAGCGATATAATACCTCATCTATTATAATTACGCACGACCTCACCTGTGCGAAATCAACCGGCGACAGGATTATGATGCTGTTAGAAGGGCGCTTTGAACGACAGGGATCATTCGAAGAGGTATTTAATACAGAGGATGAGAGGATTAAAACATTTTATAATTATAATTTTACAACTTGATGGAAACTACAGAAAATAAAAGGTCTGTAATAGTAGGAATTTTCGTTCTGCTGGGAATAGTCGTCTTTGTTGCGGGCATATTTACTCTTGCCGGCCAGCAGAAACGTTTTGTGAAAAGCATCGAGCTGAACGCTGTTTTCAACGATGTTGCCGGTCTGAAAGCGGGTAATAATGTCTGGTTTTCGGGGGTGAAAGTTGGAACGGTAAAGAAAATAGACTTTTATGGAATAGCCCAGGTAAAGATAAAGATGAGTATTGAGGAGGAAGCGCAGAAGTATATACACAAAAATGCTTTTGCTCAGATCAGCTCCGAAGGCTTTATAGGCAACCGGATCATTGTTATTGACGGGGGAAGTCCAAATTTGCCCATTGTAGAGAACGGCGATATTCTGAGTGCCAAGAATTCTGTGAGCACAGATCAGATGCTTGCAGATCTACAGGCAAATAACAGGAATCTTATAGATATAACAGGGAATCTTAAGATTATCAGTACAAGGATTGCAAAAGGCGAAGGAGCTATAGGGGCCCTGTTAACCGATTCGATTATGGCGCTCAACCTGCGCGCAACAATGACAGGGCTTAGGGATGCCTCCCAGAATATTAACCGCACAGCAGTATCGCTTTCGAACTTTTCTTCTAAACTCAATACAAAAGGGGGACTGGTTGACGAGCTTCTAACTGATACCGTAGTATTTAAAGATTTAAGATCGTCAATAGCTGAAATACAGAAACTAAGTGTTTCGGCATCTTCTCTATCCGCAAATCTTGATAATGCGGGCAAGAAGCTTAACGACACAAATAGTCCGGTAGGTCTCCTGTTAAACGATCAGCAGTCCGCTGAAAGCTTAAGAAAGACGATTATTAACCTTGAAACGAGCACAAAGAAGCTGGATGAAAACCTTGAGGCCCTTCAGCACAACTTCCTGCTCAGAGGCTTTTTCAGGAAGAAAGAAAAGGAAAGCAGGAAGTGAGATGTGGGTTGCGGGTTGTGAGTTGTGAGAATCAAGTATCAAGAATCAAGTATAGTTAAACCGGCAAACGTATTAAACACAATATTCTCACTAAACCTTTTTTCTTAATAATAATCTGATTTCTGACGGCTGACTTCTGGTAGTTCAGCTTTAGCTGAATCCTGATAGCTAATCTCTGAACGCTCTGCCTGAGCTGATTGCTGACCTCTGATAGCTGACAGCTGAAAAAGCATGCTGCTTTTTCAAATTCCCAGTGCTTCGCAGGCTTTTTCGGCGGCCAGTTTTTCTGCGTTCTTTTTGTTGTAATCACGGCCGACCCCTTTATTTTCCCCATCGATGTGGACGCTGATCGTAAAAAGTTTGGAGCTCTCGCCTTCTTCGTTTTCAATCAGTTCGAACGTAATATCTTTTCCCTGGCGCTGGCACCACTCAATCAGTTTGCTCTTGAAATTGCTTTCCGTCTTTTCGAGCATGAGGATATCGACATGAGGTTTGATGATCCGGCTGATAATGAAGTCCCTGGTGAAGTTATAGCCTTTATCGAGGTATATTGCGCCAATAAGCGCCTCAAAAGCGTCTCCTAGTAAGGAGCTTTGTTTGGTTGGAAAGTTAACGATCCTGTTGTCGTATTCAATCAATTCACCCAAGCCAAGCTTTCTGGCAAGTTGATTAAGGTTTGCCCGGCTTACAATTTTAGAGCGCATTTCGGTAAGAAAGCCCTCCGTTTTGTACGGGTATAGTTTAAAAAGCTCCTCAGCTATTACAGAGCCCAGAACAGCATCTCCCAGAAATTCGAGGCGTTCATTGCTGTTCTTCGTGCCATTCTTCAAAAGAATTGCTACTGATCTGTGCCTGAATGCCATTCTGTAAAGTGTGACATTTCCCGGAACAAAACCCAACAGGTTCTTTAATAAGTTTATATACTTTCGCTTCGGGGAGAAATAAAGTTTATAAATTGTTGAGAAAGGCATCTGATATAGAAGAATCTAGAGTAAAGAGTCAGGAATCATGTTATTAACGGATGACATTCCAGGAACAGTCATATACCAAGTAATGAAATATTCACTTTTGTTTTATTTCGCTAACGCCAATCCGTTAAGGTGCAAACCAAACAGAAATGCAGCAGTCAACAAAAAACCTAACTCCCTACTAAAAATTATCCTTCATATTTTTTGAAGATCACAGAAGCATTATGCCCGCCGAAACCAAACGTATTGCTCTGAGCGGCTCTTACTAAGCGCTCCTGGGCTGAATTAAATGTCAGGTTTAAACGAGGATTAATTTCCGGATCGTCAGTAAAATGATTGATAGTAGGAGGAACAATGTTATTTTTCACCGCCAATATAGCGGCAATACTTTCAATTGCTCCGGCAGCTCCAAGCAGGTGGCCTGTCATAGACTTGGTAGAACTGATATTCAGGCGGAAAGCATCCTCACCAAATAAATCGATGATAGCTTTTGATTCACTGATATCACCAAGAGGGGTAGACGTACCGTGCACGTTGATATAATCAATATCAGATGTACTGAGGCCCGCGTCCTTCAAAGCATTTGTCATTACCAGTCTGGCTCCCAGTCCTTCCGGGTGAGGAGCTGTGATATGATTTGCATCGGCGCTCATTCCTCCGCCGATGATTTCGGCATAGATTTTTGCACCTCTTGCTTTGGCATGTTCAAGCTCTTCC
>DALYUO010000208.1:8092-8535 GCA_031981225.1 Pararcticibacter sp. | reverse complement strand
GTCGAACTGGGTACAGGTGTTGGAATAGTAGTGCCCCGGGCTGTTCCATCGCATAAGGGGCCTGATTATATTCTTAAAGAGATTTTTATGCGTTTTAATGATGACGGGTGGAGAAGTAAGGATTCTGCTTTGTAATTGTGATGGACTGAATCTGGTGACAAGAAAAATCCGGTTGGAAAGAGACCGAATATTATACATGGTCTTTTTCCCCTTTCTTCGAAATGATACCCGGCTGAATATTACAGCTATTTTCTGAGTTTAAGGCAGGAAAATCATTGATGCTTTCGTTTCCGTGGTTATATTCTGAATATACTTCAGTGAGTAGCCCATCGAGATGCTCATAGAATGTCAGCAGGTTCTGGCGCTCAGTGGAATTTAAAGTAAGAAGATTACCTGAGATTGAGCACTTTAATAATAGCCAAAGCAGTGCTTTACTTTCCTCT
>DALYUO010000208.1:2287-8082 GCA_031981225.1 Pararcticibacter sp. | reverse complement strand
TTCCTCTTGGCTGTAGGCAGAAACAAAATCTACAATACCTTCAAAAGTGCCTCCATTTTGTGAAAGCTCCTTCTCTAAAAAAATACTCGATTTTATTCCGCTTGTTCTGTTTCCTGACATCCTTTGTTGTTCGAAGAATCAATGATTGAATCCTGAACGGAACATGGCGCCTGGTATCTTTGAATATGATTAAGGGGCAGCTTAATGTTCCGTCCTACTACAAAAGAGGCAGTGACAGTGCCTTGAGCATAGCAAGCTGATAGGAACGCCGCCCCTTAACCATTAAATATGATTGGGGCAGAGTTCTTTAAACTATCATCCCACACTCAATTCGAAAATTGTCACTTTTCTTTTGTGAGAATCGTTGTAAAAAAACTCTGATAAATTAATATCTACGAAGTCTTCAAATGTATCATATTTTTTCCCAACCGGAAAACCGGTTACTGAGTATTATTCCTCCTTTTAATGTCCTTAAATTATGTATATATTTGTTTATTCTTCAAAACAAAGATGCATAGCATTGATTATTAATCAAATAACTCAAAGTTATAATCGCATAACTTTTGATTATATAACTCATATATAAGAATGACTACAGGAACTAAAATACGTTTACTAAGAGAACAAAAAGGTTGGGGACAGGATTATATAGCTAGCGCGTTAGGTGTTACACAGCCCGCTATTTCCAAACTGGAATCCGATCAAACCAAACTATCATGGGACACTGCGGTAATCTTGGCTAAGCTGTTCGAAGTGGATCCAGAATATTTTTTTGAAAGTTCCGTTAATACTTTCAATAATCACGCCTATAGTGTAAATCAAGTGCTTGGTTCTTATCACTATAGTGATATAGATACAATTAAGGCTCTTTATGAAGAACAATTGAAGATAAAGGACGACCTTTTAATAGAAAAAACAGAGCGAAATCATGACCTTAAAGCCCAACTCGCTGATCTTAAAAAGGAATTAACAGAAGTGAAGAAGCAGCTTGAGATTCTAAAAGGTGAGCGAAGGGATTTGGTGAATGGCTAGAAATAATTTTTAGTATTTTTACGTTAAAGGGAAAGCATATGTATTCAGAAGCCAGAAAATTGCAGTTAATAGAGGAATTGATAAAGATAAAAAGCGAAGAGGTGCTTTCTGAAATTGAAGCAGTTGTAAAAAAATCCTCTCGTTCTTCCAGGGTCGGGAAACTTTCAGCACATGATTTCAGTGGTGTCATATCCAAGGAGGATGCCATTTTAATGGAGAATGCCATTAATGAAGGATGTGAGAAAATTAATCCAGATGACTGGAAATAACATTTTGTTGGATACCAATATTGTTTCAGCTTGGTTGAAAGGAGAGACAGTCATCGCCGATAAAATGGACGCCTCAAGGAAAGTATACATTCCTGTCATCGTAATTGGAGAAATGCATTATGGAGCTCAATACTCCATGGATGTACAAAAAAACATAGATAACATAAAAAAAGTAGCCAGTCGTTATGAAATTCTTCTGGTAAATAATGATACCGCCGTTTTATACGGGCTTATCAAAGCATTGCTAAGAAAAAAGGGCTCACCTATTCCAGAAAATGATATCTGGATTGCCGCTACAGCTAAACAGCATAGTCTTACACTGATTACCCGGGATAAACATTTTAATGAGATAGAAGGCCTGGCAGTTGAGAAGTGGTAGAATTAAAAGGTAAAAAGGACTTCTTTTAGGTGTCTCTCTTATTCAGTTAAGCTGAGATAGTCAAAACTTAATCTGACAGCTCAACGAAACTCGACGTTCAGCCATAACTCATTATGAGCTATGTTTGTTTAAAATTGGATTTTGCACAAGGAATTTATCGATCTGAATACCAAGCTGATCCACTTCATCCTGCGGCCAACTGATAGATGGGCCACCGCTTTGATACCAGCCATCTCCACCTTTCTTTAATTCCATATAGTAATCGAGGCCAGAAGATCTGTTTACAAAGAGGTAGCTAGTATCATCAGTTGTAGTTATCGGTCCTGAAATTGTTTCTCCATTCGGTAACGTCACTACTGCATCAAGCAGACATTTAACCTTCATCATGTTAATTGGTTTAATTTCACTAAATTAAATTAATTTCTTTATAGTGTCAAAGCATCCCTTTACTGTCAATTCGAGATAAAACAGGTGTAACATGTTCGCTATTATTTTCAAACCGTTCTACAAGCCACTTAAACCCAACCCACTTCTTTTCCCTAAACCGTTCCTCCTCCACATATAACCAATTAAACTTTACCCTCTTCTGCAGCTTATTCATGTCCTCACACCACTGTTTTAATCGTTCTAATTTTAATGGAACATCAAGGTCAGCATTTCCTTTAGTTTCAATAATCCAAAGCTCCGATTCTGTTTGTTTGACTATAAAATCCGGGTAGTAATTGGAAATTCCTCCCTCACTGTTCTGGTAATCTATTTTAAAGTTTAGTCCCAGGTAATTTTTAGTAAAAGAAATAATATCAGGACAATTATCCAGAAAAGCCGCAAAGTCGAGTTCTAACTGGCTGTCCCCGATAATCCTATTGAATACGGATTTTTTAGGAACCAGATACCCCTGTTCATCTTTAACAAAAGGACGGCAGTTGCCAACTTTAATATATTCTCTTATCTCAGCTTCTCCCTTATCCACTACCGTTAACTGATTGATGGCTTTCTGAAAGGCCTCGCGAATAGTCCTCGTTGCAGTAATTTCAGAAAGGTTACGGGTTATGTTTAAATTATTAACATCAACATGCTTTCCAAAAAGTAACTCTTGTATGAAATACTTTACTTTTTCATACAGAACATCATACCCGCTCACAAGCCGCAGTTCTTTCATAATGGCACGTGTAAAAAAACCGATTACGTTTTGAGGATTAATGGCAAAACGTGATTCCAGTTGGGTGGAATGCGTAATATAATCTTCCGCTATATCTTTAAACACGATCTCCCGCTGCTCTTCTTCGGAATATTCCTTGTACAAAACAGTCTGAAATTCAAATTGCTCCGGCTTAAGCTCAGACAGGTTTTTATATTCACGATAAATACGTGGCGAAAGTATCGGGATTTCTATATCCAGTTTATCGATATCTTTTTGAGGGTTTTCTTTGTCAACTTCAATAACCAACGGCGCTTTCGGACTTGTGCCTGTACCCATGCTCTTACGTTCCAGTTCAACACCTTCATGTTTGATCGACTCTACAAAGTCCATAAATGCATCTGTGCCGATAACACTTACATATTCGGTAACATCCTGCCCCCGGTACATACGCCGTAAACCCCTTCCTAATGTTTGTTCTGGAAGAATATTACTTTTAGAACTATACGCCCGTAAACCAACAATAGTGGTTACATTCTTTACATCCCAGCCTTCTTTCAGCATTAAAACAGAAACAATTGCTTTATAGGGACTATCCAGGCTGTCAATTTCATTGGCCTGGCGCCGAAGCTTTTCAAGTTCTTCTTTATTTTTACCGGATACTGTTTCAGATATTTCCCCGCTTTTATTGGTGTGTATGGTTAATACCGCTCCTTTTAGTTCAGGATACGAGTTTTCTAAAAATCCCGCTACTTCATCACAATTCTTCGTATCATCGGTCATAATGAAAAGAATCGCTTTCTTATTCAGCTTAATATGTTCATCATACGCTTTCTTCCATTCCAGATAACCTAAATGAAGATAGTCTTCATATCGCTCAGGGAACCGTGAGCTCTGTTTTTCCTGTAGCTTTGCCCGACTTGCGAGATCAGGCAATACCGGATGCTTGACCACATTTTGTGCAATCGCTTCTACCAGAGGATAATCAGCTACTGTCTGGACAAAGATCGCTCCGTTATTATGTTTTGGAGTGGCAGTTACATCTACCTGTATAGATAAGCCCGATCCTTTTTGCAGCAGTTGGTTATGAATGTCCTGAATAGACTTAAACCAGGCTAATTTAGCGTCATGCACATGATGCGCTTCATCATTCAGTACCGCAATTTCATCTATTTCCCGAACAATCTTACCCAAATCAACCTGAGACTGATTCGTTTTTGTTACCGGTTTCGACCCTAAAAAATAATCGCTGGTATCTTCATCCCCGTATGAAGCTTCACTGTCATTGCCTTCATATACCCTGTGAATATTAGTCAGAAAGATATTTCCGGTTTTATTGACGATATGAATATCGTCCTGAATATGCAACGACAACTGGAAATCATCCTGCCAGTTTTGGCCGTCAATACCATTATCGGGAATAACCGGGTCGTCATAGAATATTTTTAACCCGTCAAAGTCATTCCGGATACGGTCCAGCACGATAATATTGGGGGCAATAACCAAAAAGTTCCGGGCTAAAGCAGAATCCGGCTCATACAATTTATGAAAGTAAGACCATGCAAGCACCAGGCTTAAAAGTTTTGTCTTACCGCTACCCGTAGCCATTTTTATAACATACCGCTGCCAGTTTTCATCAAACATTCCGGCAGAAACAGAGCCATGGCTGTCAAAACGCAGCAAATCATACTTATCTTTTGCCTTTACTATATCATGGAGATAAATAATTGTTTCAATCCCTTCCCGTTGTGCAAAGTAATACTGAAAGTTAATAACAGAGCCATCAGCTGCGGGTAACAGATGCTCGGTATTAAACCACCAGTTCAGTAAAGCCCGGCTGGTATCAGATGCACCCGAATAACCGGTTTCCCGCCAGGCTTTTACCTGCTTACGCAGCTTATCCACCAATGGTGGCATTAAATGATCGTATCGTTGCTCCCGCAAAGTTTCTTCTGCGGGGAACCACCGTAGCTTAGGATCCAGTATCTGGTATGGGTTTTTGGGAAAATCGGAATGAAGGGCCATGAATTATTCTGATAGTAATTGTTCTGCTTCCGCCTGCAATACCGGAAGGTGATTTATAATTATATTCCAGATCACAATATCATTTACATTATCATGAGAGTGAATCACTTTATTTCTCAAATCTACTCCCTTTTCATATCATTTGATATAACAAGGCCGTAATAAATCCTGGAATTTATTTTACACGAAGCTGTAAACAGTAAATTGCTCATCTGAGTAAGTTTTAACAGCAATTAAAGTTATCAGCTAAGACTTCATTCAAACTTTCCGTCATCTGATCCTCCCAAGCTAAGTCTAATAATTTATTACCAATGTCTGCAACATTCACTAATTGAACTAAAGTTAAAAAATAACAGCGTAAATCGTATTCTATATAGCTCAACAAAATCAGCCATTTCTGGACTAAAACGCAAACACTGTGTAAAACAGAGTGTATTCTGTGGTAAAATACGCCTGATTATATGCCATTTTTTTAAATTGAAACCTCCACCACCTTCATCGTATCATTTCCAAAAATATCCACCACCTTCACCCCTATTTTATACCGACCTTTTTTTGCATATTCATAAGCAGCAGAAGTCAGCTCCAGCTTCCGGTCTTTTTTTGTGCGAAAGCTCTGCCACTCGTTTTCGAATATATAATCGCCTGTCCATACTTCCTCTTCGGTCCCATCTTCACGCGTCATGTGAATAATCTCTTTTTTATCCTCGAAATTAAAATCTACGCTCCAGTAATCAATCCAGTCGGTCCAAATTTTGGTTAGCTGTTCGCGTTGAGTAATGCCGTTTTTATCTTTGCTAACTTTAATGATCTGGCCTGCGTCCACTACAATTTTGGTTCCGCCCGGCTTTAATGCGGCTTCCGCGTGAGCGATGGAGTCCTGATTATAGAAAACCGAGAAGTCTGTAAGTTCAACACTTACTTTCATTTCGTTAACCAAGGGCTTAACTTC
>DALYUO010000208.1:0-2277 GCA_031981225.1 Pararcticibacter sp. | reverse complement strand
ATGAAATATCACCTGGTTACGTTCAACCGCCCGCTTGTCAAAAACATCCCTTGGTATATATTTGAGGACTAGATCTATGCCTTTACCTCTGGCTTCTTCCTGCACCTGCGGGAACAGCCCCATCTCAAATTCAAAAGCAAGGATATCAGCTTTGGTTAAATACTTCTGCCTGCATTCGTTAATCACTTCTTCCACAAACAAACGGGTAACCGGCAAATTAACCGGACCAATAGCCACCAGCCGGTTTTGCTTTTTACCATGAAAAGTATTGAAGTTCTCTACAGGCTCGGCTTTGTATGCATGCAGAATCAACTGGATAAAATTCTTTTCCTTTTCGGCTAACTGACGTTGCTTTTCTGCATCACGAAGGTTTGGATTAACGCCCACATAATGCTGACGTTCGTATTTACCCAGGTTCAGTATTTCAAATGCCCGGTAATCTTTTCCGTTCTTCTTTAATTCCCGCTGAACGCCAATCAGGCGTTTACGGGTAGTGTGTATGGCAAACTTGCCTAGATCGCTGCCTATCCATTTACGGCCTAGTTTTTCTGCTACAGCTAAGGCAGTACCGGAACCGCAGAAAAAGTCAGCAATTAAATCACCTTCATTACTTGATGCTTGAATTACTCTTTCTAATAGGGTTTCTGGCTTTTGAGTTGCATAACCAATATTTTCGGACATATCAGCGGGTTGCAACATTGAAAGTCTCCACACGTCATCTACAGTTCTTTCATCTGTTTCAATGTATAAAACTTTTCCATCTTCACCTTTCGCATTCACAATTTTACTACGTTCTTTATCCCATATCCTCTTAATTTGTTTTGTAGTTTTATCTCGCCTCTCCGAGATTTTATTAAAGATGTATTTAGGAGATTTTCTATACCAGAATATTAAGTCATGGTTAGATGCAAAGCGATTAATATTTCCTTGAAACTTATTATAATAGTACCAAATTATTTCATTTTGAAAATTATCCTTTCCGAATATCTCATCCAAAACAACTTTCAAATAATGTCCAACGTGCCAGTCGCAATGCACATAAATACTTCCGTCATCCGCCAATAAATCACGCATCAAACTTAAGCGCTCATAGATCATGGCAATAAAACTGTCGGCTCCTTTTCCCCAGGTATCCCGGTAGGCCAATTCTTCTAAAACGGTTGGCTCTTTGGTAAATTCGTCTCCACCAATTTCAATATCAATGCTAAAATCAGCGCCCACATCAAAAGGAGGGTCAATATAAATGAGTTTAATTCCACCCTGAGCTTCAATTTCCCTGCGTAAAGGTCCGTTCTTCAGACTGCTCAGGATTAGCTTATTATCACCCCAAATCAGTTTATTTGTCCAGCCTTTGAGCTGCCTGCCACGCATGTCTGTTTCAAACAGGCTGAAATTTTCTCCGCCCTGCATTTTCTCCTGCCTGGGCTCGTCTACTTGTTCAATAGTCTGGAATGGCAGCACAATATTGCAAACTTCATTAGTCTTGCCGTTCCAGATCAGTTCTACCTCCCGTTTTTCTTCAAACAGTAAAAAACGGTAATAATCAGGCAGGGGTTTACCGGCCTCCAGTAAATTGGTTATATCGCGAATTTCGTTATCAGTCAGCTTCATTAAAACTCATCAAAAAGAAAGGGGAAATTACGGATAGTATTTGAAAACGCTGTAGTATGTTGAAAAATCCATTCTTTTATCATGGAATTGCTGCAAGTACGGCTTTTTAAAAAACGTCTATCGCAGCATTTACAGAGTTTTTCATGGTTGCTTTAGAAAGCACAGACAATGCGTTTAACTGGGCTTCGAGTTGTAGTTTTTCATCGTTCAAACGTGACAAAAACTCTTGCTGGTTAAGCTCGCCAGTTATACGCAGCTCCGCAATCATTTTCAGCCGCTCTTCATTAGAAGTTTTAAACTGCTGTTCAACAGATTTCATTTTGCTCCATCCATCCTGCAGGTTGCTTAATTGCTCCAAACATGTGGTTGCTTTTATCATTTCTGGTACGATTTTGCGTTAAAGTGTTGATCGGTATGATTTTATTAATTTTAATTTTCTTTTTGGATAAATGGTTAAATAGAACCCAAGCGTAAAACGCACATTTGCCCCCAAATTTGAAGTTAACCAACTTCAGAAAAACTATCAACATATTAAATGAATCAAATACTTTGATAATTCGGAACTATCTTACAAACATAGTTCAAGAATTAATTAGTTAATTGGCAATGCGCTTTTCTGGAATTTCCCAAAAAATCTCCGCCATACTACAAGCTTGTATCAATCAA
>DALYUO010000207.1:8322-8537 GCA_031981225.1 Pararcticibacter sp. | reverse complement strand
TTATACAACAAAGATCAGTTATGTATGGCCTCCGCGATTTCTTCTACAGCTCAATTTACTTGCTTCAATGGCTCACACTATACTAACACCATTCGCACCCTCGCCTGGCTGGCTTCGGCGCAGGTATGGGATTTCTTCTACAGTTCTGCTAAAAAAACCAGTACCAAGACCGGAGTCAAGTCATAGCCAGACAGAACCAGAGAAGGAGCCAGTGC
>DALYUO010000207.1:0-8312 GCA_031981225.1 Pararcticibacter sp. | reverse complement strand
TGTCGACAGATTATTGCATGGAGTAGTAACGCATGGAGCGATTTAAAACAGTAGTTTGATCCTAAGAGAGTTTTTTCCGCAACCATTTACGAACCGGCTCATCATACCATTTCAATGCAGCATAGGCTAAAACGATCGCACCTGTTAAGATGAGCAATGCAAAAGGCCAGGCTTGCAAAATAGTTATCCCTTTATGATTGCTAATCCAGGCCACATAGAAATAAACCAGCGGGTAATGTACCAGGTAAAGCGGATAGGATATATCACCCAGGAATTTGCATATTCTGCTCTCTCTTTGAGTTTGCATCAAACCACCAGCGCCAAGGTAAACGATAATTGGGAAAACAACGATGATACAAACCGATTCATAGATCCCATTCATCCAAAGATGCTCAGCGCCACCAATGCGTGGCATATAAAGTACGACAGCTAAAAGAAGGCTGCACCATAAAAAGGCATTCTTAATTCGGATGGGTTTAGCTACACGAGAAAGTAGCAGACCGGCAAAGAATGGGTAGATGGTACGGGTTAACCCAATGCGTACCTGTTCCACATTCAGCGTCCATCCACCACTGACATCACCATTTGTAATTGCCAGGTGAGCGAGTGCTACAGCAGCGAAAGATACTAAGATACTTAATGCTGTTTTTGAAAATTTCCTGATCCAGATAGCGTAGAGAATGTTAGCGATGTATTCAAAAAACAATGACCATCCCACACTATTCAGTGGGTGCATCTCTTGCCAGCCACGTATATCAAGCGATAATGGTACGGGCAAAATAGCATAACCGATCAGCATCACGAGCAACATCTTCCAGACCGGCACGGTATGAATAAGCGGCCATAATGTTGAATCTGTAAAATAGAATCCGATAGCGCCGAGGGTCATTCCCAAAATCACCATTGGCTGAAGGCGTTCAACGCGACGTTTGAAAAAACCGCCGATCGTCATTTTTTGCCAGCGATCATCATAGGCATAACCAATCACAAAGCCCGACAATAAAAAGAAAAAGTCGACAGCCAAATAGCCATGATTGACAAGAATATCCAGGTGACCAGTAGCTAATGGTTCTGCCAGGTGAAAAGTTACAACGATAATTGCTGCGACGCCCCGAAGGCCGTCTAATATTGGATAGTGTGGCTTGGCGGCCAGGGTACAAGAGTCCATGCAATTAGGTATAGCCTTCAAAAAAAAAATTCGTTTTTCGGATAAGTTATTAACTATAAAAAACGATTACTTTTGGAATCAGCTGAAGCTGAATACATTAAACACTAATATAAAAAAGCGTACTGCTGGCAAACGAAAGAACTATGGGCTATATTTCGTAGTCTATCCTTACATGATAGATACTCATAAGCATATTCTTAAATATAGTCCTGATATTAGCGATATCCTTGAGCGTAATATTACTATTGTTTAACTGCCCTTGTTCGAGTTTATAATCAATTATACGATCCACAAGGTTACTTATGCTTTTGGCATCGGGCTCCTTTAAGCTGCGGGAAGCTGCTTCAACAGAATCGGCAAGCATCAAAACTCCTGTTTCCTTTGAGAATGGTATTGGTCCGGGATACGGGAAGATATTCTCATCAACAAACTTTTCAGGAAAGTTTTTAAGGAACGACTGATAAAAGTAATCCATTCGCGTATTACCGTGATGTGTGCGGATAAAGTCGATAATTATTTCGGGCAAGTGATTTTTCCTCGCTAACTCTACCCCTTTGGTGACGTGCCTGATGATAATCTGTGCACTAGCCTCATATGAAAGGCTATCGTGAGGATTTTGTCCCTTGTTTTGATTTTCGATAAAATACTGAGGGTTTTCCATCTTCCCGATGTCGTGATATAGGGCTCCTGCCCTCACAAGAAGAGTGTTTCCACCGACATTAAAGATGGCAGCCTCGGCAAGGTTTGCCACCTGTAGTGAATGCTGAAACGTACCAGGCGCCTTATAAGAAAGTTCACGGAGCAGTTTTGAATTAGTATTTGTGATCTCCATGAGAGTTACTTCGGAAGTGAGACCGAAAACGCGCTCGAAGGCATAAATAAGAGGATAGGCTAGAAGTGAAAGCAGTACACTGAATATAAAAGGAACAAAGTTTACCCATTCAAGGCTGGCAACAGAGCCGTTATTCCGGATGAGCGAGATTCCCAAGTATGCTACGAAATAATTGCTAAGTATAAAAAGAGCTGAGATCAGGAGCTGCTCGCGCTTCACCAGATTTTTAATACTATATATTGCTACCATTCCTGAAGTGACTTGAAGAAAAGCAAATTCAAAGCTGTTTGGCACAAAAAAACCAGCGACAAGTACTACCAGCAAATGGATGTTTAACGCCAACCGTGTATCAAACAAAATCCTTATGATGATTGGAACTATACAATATGGGATATAATAAAGGTTCGGAATTTTCAGATTTATCGCCCACGAGAGTGACACCAGCATAATGGTTATCACCACCAGGATAAGTGATATTTTTCGATTATCCTCAAATATATCGCGCCTGAACAAACGGAGAAATATCATCAGCAGAGCAACTATTAGCCCTCCGAGCAGCAGTTGCCCAAAGAAGATAATTTTTCGATTTCCGCCAAACTTGCTGTCCTCTTCATACGTATTCTTCAGCGACTCAAGTTTTTGGTATACGTCCTGAGTAATTACCGATCCGTTTGCCACAATCAGCTCCCCTTTCTGCACCATACCGCGCGTGGGCGAGAGATTTTTAAGCGCCTCTTCTTCTACTTTTAAGGTCAAGCGCTCATCATAGATGAAATTCTGCTGGATATGATCGTCAATGAGCTTGATGAGCCAGGGTTTATTCTTTACAGCGGTGGCTTTGTTTACTTCTTCTTCGACGTATCTGGCAGCCGTTTCGAGCGTAAAAACTGTTGCCGTGTTAAGCTGCTGCGCCTGATTATTCGTTAAGAGATCGAAATTGTAGTTTGGATTAGCTTGCTGATATTTTTTATTAAAGGCCATCACGCCTCTTTTATATATCGCAGAAAGTATTTTTTGGCCAGTTTGCTGGTAAACAGTTTTCAGTGCATCTTCCCCGGATGCTCCCTCCCACCTCACTTCAAAGTCGGCCAGAAAGGCTTGCAGCTCATTATCGGCCACTTCCGTTTCGTTCTGATAAACGGGAAGTACTGATTTATATATATCTGCTTTATCATTTTCGATTTCCTCAAAAGTCTTCTCTATGGCAAAGCTATAAGGCGAAACGAGGTCCTTGTTCATCCAGACCTTTCCCTTTTCATACTCATATTTGAAGCGGGCATGCTTCGGGAGGAAGAGAGTTACAATCACCACACATAGAACCATCATGACGTATTTCATCGACGACGAATACCTGCGGTAAAGAATGAGATGGGGATTTTTATTCAGCTTGGCCACAATTTTTCCTTAAGCTTCAAACTTAGATAAACTTGCATATAAAAACAAGTTTACACAAACCGCATATAAAGATGTTTCTCAATGTATGAGCCTGGTTTATTGCTTAAGAATCCAGGCATGTTATTGTTTGCCTTTTTCAACAAATAAATTTATAATTGTGCGTGTTTTAGAAATGAGAAGAAGCGTTTACTTTCTGGCAATAGGATTATTTCTGTGCATGAACACAATGGCACAGCATTCTGATCCTCGAAACTCAGCCCAAACTTTTATAAAGTTTCAGGACAGCCTTAAAAACTTAGGTTATCAGGTTGTGAATAATCCGAGCGAAGCTGAAAGATATAACGCCAGTTACACGATGATCAAAACACTGGTCAGTGCCCTAAAGCTCAACAATTCCTTCAAT
Source organism: Pararcticibacter sp. (assembly GCA_031981225.1). Lineage (GTDB taxonomy): Bacteria > Bacteroidota > Bacteroidia > Sphingobacteriales > Sphingobacteriaceae > Arcticibacter. The sequence continues at coordinate 4,514 of DALYUO010000207.1, read as the reverse complement.
TTCGGCTTCGATTCTTTAAAAACAATCTCTGTTCTAACTTCTCCCGACCGCCGGTTCCGCATATTTTCGTGGCATGTATTAAATAACGACGGCAGCTATCGTTACTATGGTACCATTCAGATGAACAACGCCGGAGGAAAACTTCAGATGTTTCCGCTGGTGGATCATAGCGCCGAAATTAAGAATCCGCAGGATAGCACTTTAAACAGCAGCCATTGGTATGGTGCTCAGTATTATAAGATCATCCCAGTTACTTATAATGTAAAAGTCCCCTATTACATATTGCTTGGATGGAAGGGTAATACCGTAAAGTCGACAAAAAAAGTAATTGATATACTTTACTTTAAAGACAACAAAGCATGGTTTGGAATGCCTGTATTTTATGGAAATAAAGAGAGTGTTAATAAACATAGGATCGTTTTTGAATATAACCGGCAGGTATCGATGATGCTGAATTATGTTCCCGCAGAGGGAATGATTGTATTCGACCACCTGGTTCCCCCGAGTCCGGAAATGACTGGTTCACCCGAATCATTTGGGCCCGACCTTTCTTATGATGGTTTTAAAATTGACAGAGGCCGGCTAAAGTTTGTAGAAAACCTCGAACTAAAGAACTCTCCTTCTGATATAGATAACTTATATAATGATCCTAAGAAACCGTCAAAAGAAATTATAAATAAGCTAAAATAAGACCTGAGAAACCATGTCTTTTTAACACATTTCGTGCTTTGTCAGCTGTATATTAAAAAATCTATAACCAGAAATAAATTAAAAGATACTATTTTGCACATTTTTAAAGAATATATATAAAATATGGATACTATAAACATTGCTGAAACACCATCGCCATCCAAAGGTCATCCTAAAGGGCTGTATGTGTTGTTTACAACCGAAATGTGGGAGAGGTTTAATTTTTATGGGATGCGCGCCCTGTTAACTCTCTTCCTTGTAAATGCACTCGCGTTCCGCGAAGCAGAAGCTTCGGTGATCTACGGAGGATTTTTAGGATTGTGTTATCTCACGCCTATGCTTGGAGGGTTCATCTCCGACAGGTTCCTGGGAAACCGGAACTGTATCCTCCTGGGTGGTGTTACAATGGGAGTCGGGCAGTTATTTCTGTTCTTAAGCGGAAGCACGTACGATTCTAATTTTGAGCTTTCTAAAATCGCAATGTATGTAGCTCTGGGTATCATCATACTTGGTAACGGTTTTTTTAAACCGAATATCTCCTCTATGGTGGGCCAATTGTATCCAAAAGGCGACAGCCGCCTTGATGCTGCATTTACCATCTTTTACATGGGAATAAATGTAGGCGCTTTCCTTGGGATGAATATCTGCTCAATGGTAGGTGACGTGGTATTAGACAACGGTACACGTATTGTCACCTCCTTTAAATGGGGCTTCCTCTCCGCTTCCATGGCCATGTTCCTGGGTTCTCTGGTATTTTATTTCCTAAAAAACAAATATATCGTATCACCTGATGGCTCTGCCGTGGGTGGAAAACCTGCGTTAGATATAACCAAAGGGGCTGATGAAGTGCAAGAGGCTAGTTTTTCGGTCGCTTCTAAATATGGTGCATTTGCAGCTTTTTTTGCTCTTGTGCTTGTTTTTCGTTTTGTTATTGATCAAAATTGGATCTATTCCTTTATATACGCTAGTGGATTAAGTCTGGCGGGGTTCATTATCACGGATAAGTCGCTTACGTCTATTGAACGTGACCGGATTCTGGTGATCTATATACTTGGCTTTTTTGTTATTTTCTTTTGGGCTTGCTTTGAGCAGGCCGGATCGTCGCTGACGTTTATAGCTGATAACCAAACCGACAGAAGATTGTTCGGATGGAATATGCCGCCAAGTATTGTTCAGAATGCGAATTCGCTGTTCATCATGATCTTTGCATTCCCATTCAGCTGGTTATGGTTACGACTGCAAAGAAGAAATCTTGAGCCAATATCGCCGGTTAAGCAGTCGATCGGGCTTCTGTTACTTTCATTTGGATTCCTGATCATAGCATTCCAGGTAAAGAATCTTGGAAATACTGAAAAGCTGGCTGTTATCTGGTTAATCGTCATGTACCTGTTCCATACGCTGGGCGAGCTCTGTCTCTCCCCTATCGGTTTGTCGCTGGTATCAAAACTTGCTCCACACCGCTTTTCATCTCTTCTTATGGGAGTGTGGTTCCTTGCGAATGCGGCAGGATATGCGCTGGCGGGTACGCTTGGTGCTTCTATTCCTCCAACCGGCGAGAAATTCACGGCTGCGCAGGAAGCGGGCATTAACTTACAGGGCGTGCTCGACAAAACCATTACGCCTACTGCAGAGCAACTTGCTAAACTCAGGGAGCTAAGGATACCTACAGAATATCCGGCTTTTGCAGGATTTACCATTCATAATCTTTTTGAATTCTTTATGCTTTTTGTAATCTTGCCTGGAGTAGCTGCTATTTTGCTGTTCCTGCTTTCAGGAAAGCTTAGAAAAATGATGCATGGCATCCGCTAATATTATTTTATTCCTTTATATCTTTATACGTGTCATCTGATAGTCTGGTCATAATACCCACCTACAACGAAAAGGAAAATATAGAGAAGATTACCCGATCTATATTTTCCCTTCAACAACCTTTCCATATCCTGGTCATCGACGACGGATCGCCGGATGGCACTGCTGCCATTGTTAAACGGATGCAGGGTGAGTTTTCAGGGAAACTATTTATTGAAGAGCGGAAAGGGAAGCTTGGACTCGGGACGGCCTATATTCATGGCTTCATATGGGCTTTAAAACATGACTATCAGTACATTTTTGAAATGGATGCCGACTTTTCTCATAGTCCTGCAGACCTCCCCAAACTGCGTGAAGCATGTGAGCGTGGAGCAGATGTAGCAATAGGATCGCGGTATGTTACGGGTGTGAATGTAGTGAACTGGCCTATGAGCCGTGTGCTGATGTCGTACTTTGCATCTGTATATGTGCGCATTGTTACCGGCATGGACATCCAGGACACTACCGCTGGCTTTAAATGCTACCGCAGGCAGGTATTAGAAACTATCGACTTCGACAGGATCAAATTTGTTGGCTACGCTTTTCAGATTGAAATGAAGTTTACAGCCCTTAAACATGGTTTTAAAGTAGTTGAAGTACCGATTATATTTATTAACAGAGAACAGGGCGTGTCGAAGATGAGCACTAATATTTTCAGAGAGGCGTTTATAGGGGTTATTCAGATAAAGGCAAACAGCTGGTTTAGAAAGTACAGGCAAAAATCTGCTGTAAGCGCTACTATACCAGAAGGTCTTAAGCAGAATGCTTAACATCGTCGATTAAGGCAAATACACAAAAAAGCCCGGCAAGCCTGTTAATAAAACAGATTTGCCGGGCTTTTTTGTGAAATACTATTTCGACTGATTATAACGGCGCTCTACTTCAGGCCAGTTTACCACACTCCACCATGCAGAAATATAATCAGGACGTTTATTCTGATATTTCAGATAGTAAGCATGTTCCCATACATCCAGAGCGAGGATGGGGACACCGTTTTCTTTCACCACATCCATCAAAGGATTATCCTGATTGGGGGTAGTGGTAATTTTCAATTTTCCCTTCTGAACAATCAACCATGCCCATCCGGAGCCGAAACGTTTGGCTGCAGAATCAGCAAATGCCGACTTAAACTTATCCATTGAACCGAATGTATTGTTAATCACCTTAACAAAGCTGTCGGAAGGCGCCACACCATTAGGTGCCATAACCTGCCAGAACAGACTGTGATTATAATGACCACCCGCGTTGTTTCTTACTGCGGCAGAGGACTTCGATACAGAAGCAAGAATCTTCTCGATCGACTGCTTCTCCAAAGCGGTGCCCTTGACAGCGTCATTCAAATTCTTCACGTATCCAGCGTGATGCTTGCCGTGATGGATCTGCATTGTCTCCTTATCAATTGCAGGCTCAAGAGCATCAAATGCATAAGGCAGATCAGGTAAAGTAAACTGCGCCCTGGCTGAAGGCGCGAGCAGGATAGTTAACACACCTGCAAGCATTAAACTTTTAAACTTCATAATGAATAGAATATAGAGTTAAACAATTGTGCTTTTTTATAGCTGACATAGAGTTATCCACAATTTCATTTGTATAACCCCATACTGCAGATCCGGTTTTATCTTTTTATTACTCTCCGGCTGCAAGCACAAGCAGCCGGCATTTAATATGGCTCTACATGTATCAGCGCATTCTTAATCCTGCTGTCGCGACTCATTAATCTCTCCTTCACAAGATGCGCTATATGATGTCCTTCAGCCACTGTCAGCCCGGCTTCAACAAGAATGTGGAGGTCTACAAAATAATCAAATCCCATTTTCCTGACATAGCATTTCTCGACTGCCTTTACTTCAGGAATGCTGCCCGCATCCTCTTTTATTCGTTCAACAACATCGTTGGATGGAGCGCTGTCCATTATCTCGTTAAGGGCCGGCCGTAGAATCCGAAAAGCATTGATAACAATCAAACAAGCAGCCAGC
>DALYUO010000206.1:5028-8735 GCA_031981225.1 Pararcticibacter sp. | reverse complement strand
CGCTGACGGATATTTTCGATCAGACACCTCAGATACCAGATACCTGTCAATGGGCGATATTCCTGCGCAATCATGACGAGCTGACGCTCGAGATGGTAACAGACGAAGAGCGGGATTATATGTACAAGGTGTATGTAAAAGACCCGAAGGCTCGTATCAATCTAGGAATCCGGCACAGGCTTGCGCCTCTGATGGACAACGACCGGAAAAAGATCGAACTGCTTAATTCGCTGCTGTTCACTCTTCCCGGTACGCCGGTGGTCTATTACGGCGATGAAATAGGCATGGGGGATAACTTCTACCTGGGCGACCGCGACGGAGTGCGTACTCCGATGCAGTGGGGGGCCGACCGCAACGCCGGCTTTTCTCAGGCTAATCCTCAACGGCTGTATCTGCCTCTGATCCTTGACCCGCAGTTCCATTATGGCTCGGTAAACGTAGAGATACAGTCGCGCAATACATCTTCTCTGTTGTGGTGGACCAAGCGTATCATCAGCATGAGGAAAAAATACAAAGCATTCAGCAGAGGAGATATGAAATTTGTCGATTCTGAGAATGCAAAGGTGCTTTCCTTTACCCGTACTTACGGGGATGAAATAATACTTGTAATAGCCAACCTTTCAAGGTTCTCGCAGGCGGTAGAGCTGGATCTTGATGCCTATACCGGTTACGTTCCGGTGGAGATTTTTAGCAGGAACCATTTTCCTATAGTGAAAGATGCGAATCCCTATTTCGTTACGCTGGGGGCTTATTCCTGCCAGTGCTTCCTGCTGCAAAAAGAGCGATCTGAGCTGCTTGAACAACAAACCAGGCATGTACTCGAGCTGGAGCGATGGAAAGATCTGGTAGAACCTTCGAATCTTGAACAACTGGAAAATTCTATCCTTCCCACGTATCTTATGAAAATGAGGTGGTTTGGTGGCAAGAGCCGTGGTGTTGAAAGGATCGCTGTTACAGATCATGGTATAGTGCCTCATGGGGATATGAGTATTATCTTTCTGCTGATAGAGGTTTCTTATCAGAGCGGTCTGCCTGACACCTATCAGTTACCTGTTGCATTTGGCCGCGGCGACTTTTCTTACCGGGTAAAGGAAACATGCCCTCAGTCTGTTATTTCAGGAATAAGGGTTGCCGGCGAAGAAGGGGTTTTATATGATGCCATTTATGGCCTTGACCTTCAAATGGCTATCATTAGCCGGATGGCCAGCAACCATCACGTTGGCTTAAGGACTAACGAGATTGAGTTCTCGGGAAACAAAATGCTGAAAAAGTATGTCCAGGAGCACGATAAGATCAAACCCAGAGTATTGTCGGCAGAACAAAGCAATACATCTATCACCTACGATAATCTTTTTTTCCTTAAAATATACCGGAAGGTTGATTTTGCTATTAATCCCGATCTTGAAATTACCCACTTTCTTACAAAACATGCCAAATTCAAGCACATACCGGCTTTTGTTGGAGCTATAGAATGGAAATTCAGTAAGGGAACGATGGTGTTGGGTATGATGCAGGAAATGGTAAAGAGCAATAGCGATGCCTGGGAATATATGCTCGACCGTCTCGACGACTTTAATGATAAGATCCTCACGCATAGTGACCCTTCCATCCTCACTAAAGATCTGAAAGGGAGCCTGCTTGAGCCGGTTATTTACGAAGATGTTCCTGAGAATATCAAGGAGTTACTGGAAGGATCGGTCGCTGAAGGATCCCGCTTGCTTGGAATACGTACCGGTCAGATGCACCTTGCGCTGGCATCGGGTAAAGATCTTGATGCATTTAAACCTGAAGAGTATTCGCTTCACTACCAGAGATCGGTGTTTTCTTCTTTGCAGACTCTGGTACGCGCTACGTTCCAGAGCCTTAACCGCAATTTGAAGAAACTTCCGGCGGATGTCAGGGAAGAGGCTGTTTCGCTCCTGGCGATGAAGGACCAGATACTGACTGTATTGAAACGGATATACAGCAGGAAGATCGATGTTACGAAGATCCGGATCCATGGAGATTATCACCTGGGACAGGTGCTCTATACGGGGAAAGATTTTATAATTCTCGATTTTGAAGGCGAGCCGGCACGCAGTTATAGTGAACGACGACTGAAATATTCTCCATTAAGGGATGTTGCCGGTATGATCCGCTCTTACCATTATGCTGCATATGGCAGCTTATTTCTGGATAATCAGATCCGCCAGGAGGATATCGGGAAGTTACTTCCTTTTGTTGAACAATGGTATCATTACATGAGCGGTTTCTTTATGCACGCTTATCTGGAGGAAGTAAAAGGCTCTCATTTTATCCCGGAGACTAAGGGGGACCTGGAAATACTGTTGCAAACCTTCTTGTTGCAAAAAGCAATATACGAACTTAATTACGAGCTTAACAACCGTCCCAATTGGGTGATCGTGCCGTTGCGGGGAATTAAAGCAATAATGGCAGGTAATAATACAACAACAGGTAATAAATAAGATCCGGCTTTAATATAAACGTATAAATACAACATAAATGACTACTGATCTGAATTTTTCCCTTTTCACTGATTTTGATATACAGTTGTTCAAAGCTGGAAAACACTATCATTTATATAATAAGCTTGGATCGCACATAACAGAACATCAGGGACAAAAGGGGACATATTTTGCTGTTTGGGCTCCAAATGCCCGCTTTGTCTCTGTTGTTGGAAATTTCAACCAATGGGATCGTCAGAGCCATCCAATGAAGGTGAGATGGGATGGGTCCGGTATATGGGAGGTCTTTCTCCCCGGGGTATCGGAGGCTGAATATTACAAGTATTTTATAGAATCGAATAATGGCTATTCGGTGGAAAAGGGCGATCCTTATGCTTTTCACTGGGAAAATCCTCCGAATACGGCAACCATTACATGGGATATTGATTATGCATGGAATGATGAAAAATGGATTGCTTCGCGTGCAGAAAACAGTCCGTTAAGTAAGCCCATTTCTGTTTACGAGGTCCATATAGGGTCGTGGAGGGTTCATGAAGAGGAGGGCCGCTTTATGACGTACAAAGAGCTCGCCAATGAGCTGCCTGCTTACTGCAGTTATATGGGCTTTACACATGTTGAGTTTATGCCTGTAATGGAGCATCCTTTTTATGGTTCCTGGGGTTATCAGCTGACGGGCTATTTTGCTCCATCCAGCCGCTACGGGACGCCACAGGAGTTCATGTTCTTGATAGATAAACTCCATGAATCGGGAATAGGAGTGATACTGGATTGGGTTCCGTCTCATTTTCCTACGGATGAACACGGCCTTGGCTACTTTGATGGTACCCACCTTTACGAATATGATGATCCCCGGAAGGGATTTCATCCGGATTGGAAAAGTAATATTTTCAATCTCACGCGTAACGAGGTAAGGGCGTTCTTGATATCTAATGCATTGTACTGGCTGGATAAATACCATATTGACGCCTTAAGGGTCGACGCAGTAGCCTCGATGTTGTACCTTGATTATTCCCGTAAGGAAGGCGAGTGGATCCCTAATCAATATGGTGGAAGGGAGAATCTGGAGGCAATAAGCTTCCTTCAGGAATTCAATCAAGCGGTTCATTCTTATTATCCCGATGTGTTTACCGTTGCAGAAGAATCTACGGCCTGGCCGGGAGTGACGAGCAGCGTTGAGTCTGGCGGACTGGGTTTTGATATGAAGTGGATGATGGGATGGATGCATGATACGTTAAGCTACTT
>DALYUO010000206.1:3236-5018 GCA_031981225.1 Pararcticibacter sp. | reverse complement strand
CGAAAGAACCTGTTTATCGTAGTTATCACCAAGGGCAGCTTACGTTTAGTTTAGTTTACGCTTATTCAGAAAAATTCACACTCCCTTTGTCTCACGATGAGGTGGTATATGGAAAGGCGTCGCTGGTTGATAAGATGCCCGGCGACAGGTGGCAGAAATTTGCAAACCTCAGGCTTCTTTTTGCATATATGTACGGGCATCCGGGAGCAAAGTTGATTTTCATGGGAGGGGAATTCGCCCAACAGCATGAGTGGCAGCATGACTATAGTCTGGACTGGCACGAAAATAACGACCCTTTGAATCATGGCGTACAGAAACTGCTGAAGGACCTCAATGCCCTTTATAAGGAAGAACCTGCTCTTTACGAACGCAATTTTGATCCGGGAGGATTTGAATGGATCGATATCAGTGATGCATCAAATAGTGTGATCAGCTGGATAAGAAAGGGTAATAACCGGCAGGACGATCTTATTTTTATTGCCAGCTTCGTTCCCGTAGTATATGAGAATTACCGGATTGGTGTCCCGGAAACTGGGTTTTATAAAGAGATATTCAATTCAGATAATCTTAAATATGGAGGGAGCGATGTATTGAATGACCCTGAGATAGAAGCATTCCCTATTCCAATGCACGGAAGAACACATTCCGTTCCGCTGATACTTCCCCCTTTAGGACTCATCGTTCTTAAATATGTGCGCAGCAATCCTATAATATGATTTAAAACATATCGTCCTGTGCAGATGTGCCGGGCGATATGTTCTATCCAGGATATCTTTTTATTTAAAATATAGTAATCGTATACTTTACCGCCTCCAGTTGATCCTCCTCGCGTCCCTCCATAAAAAGTACAATCTTATATTCGGTAAGGTTGTCATTAAATCCAAGGAACATTCTTCTTAGGCAACGTTGAATGATAGGAGCCAGGTGCATATAAAGGTTTTCGCAATACAATGGAAATTTGTTCCGGATTACTTTTTCGTAAAAATCATTCCGGTTGAAATCAGACATATTTACTGTGAGGATTCCGGCGTTGTAAAAGCCGTTGATAAATTCGTTTCTAACATCAGCAGACAATCTTTCCAGCCATTCTTCTGAAAGCTCTTCGAAGATTGTATTATTAAGATTATTACTGATCAGTTGCCGGTAAAGATTTAGCATAACGTTAACATCGTTTTCAGCTCAGTGTGTAACTATATCATTTTCAATTAAGGCTTTATTCAAATGTTTCATCAAATCCCCTTTTCGAATAAATGCTGCATAGTAGAAGAACTTAAAAATGGTAATAAAGTTTTAATAAACCACTTCTATTAGAAAATAATGATGATTCCTGTCTCAATGTATAATAATTTACTGTTCACGTTGCCGCTTTAAGTTTCTTTGTTGTAAAACCGCAATAATGACCATTATGATGGAAACGATTGAAACGGCCAGCGCCCCGTTCGCAATATCTGTATGATCGTTTTTCCGGGCAGATGCAATGGCGACAGTCGCCCAGGCGATCACTGCCGGATAAACAGCATTTTTAAAGCGGAAGCTTATGATGATTGCTGCCAGGCCTGCAATTGTCAGCATTATAAAAGCGAGCACAGCATTTTCTTTTCCCTGCTCTCCGGCAACAAACACCGAAAGGTTGGCCAGAAAGGCAACAGAAAGCCATCCGAAGAATAAGCTGAACGGAAACTGGAGCCACCAGCTATGTTTCGACTGGCTTGCTGCTTTTCCTGTGACTATGAACATTTCAATACTGAGGAAAAGTAAAGCCAGTATGATGACTACGCTCAG
>DALYUO010000206.1:0-3226 GCA_031981225.1 Pararcticibacter sp. | reverse complement strand
CCGCGACTTCTGCAGCTGAATAATGCAGTAGAAGATAAAGGCTATGTAAATAAGCCCCCATATAGAGAAGGCGTATCCGCTCGGAGTAAATAAACTGGGGTAGCGGGCTGATACCTCTCCCATGCTGGCCTGACTGAAGATCTTTACGTAAGAGTAGTTAAATAAAACGTTTAAAATAACTGCGAAAAGCGTTGCCCATCGCAAAATGGCTGAGTTTAATGTGTCCATTGCATCGGAATGACTTAACAAATGTATGATAAAATTAGATGTGTTCCTGAGTTTTGTCAACAATCTTTACATATATTGCGTTTATACAATATGCCTCCTCTTAATCTTGATTCTGCCCCTTTTGAGATATTTCTGATTGGCGATACCGGCGATATCTCTCCGGTACGTCCGGATCCGGTACTGCAGACCCTGTGTGCGCATTTTGACCCGGCGCAACCTTCCGCAGTTGTATTCCTTGGCGACAATATTTATCCGCGGGGACTCCCTCCGAAGGGAAATATCCTGCGTAAGAATGCTGAAAATACACTTATAAGACATCATGAAGCGCTCAAAGATTATCACGGTAAGGTGATATTTATTGCAGGCAATCACGATTGGAATAAAGGAAGGAAAGATGGATACGAGTATATTTTAAGGCAGGAGAAGTATATACAGGATTTATTCGGAGGCAGGAATGTGTTTCTGCCGTCTAACGGCTGTCCCGGGCCGGCAGAAGTTAGTGTTAGAGATGATATCACAATTATAGCTATAGACACACAGTGGTGGTTACAGAAAGGGTTGCGGCCGATAGGTGCGCAATATGGTTGTCGAGTAAATTCAGAAGAAGATTTTTTTGAGCAGCTTGAGAAAATACTTGAGGAGAATAAACACAAACATCTGCTTGTTCTGGGGCATCATCCCATTTACAGCTACGCGATTCATGGAGGCCGCTTTAAGCTGAAGCATCACATTTTTCCCCTCACACTATATGATAAGGATGCCTGGATCCCGCTGCCTGGCATTGGGTCGCTTCTGCCTTTATACCGGAAGTTTCTTGGTGCCCGCGAAGATATGTCACATCCCCGTTATAGGAGGCTCCGGGCAAAGCTTAAAGAAATTTTAAGCCGGTATCCGAACCTTATCTATGCGGCAGGGCATGAACATAATCTTCAGTACATCTGTAAAAACAAAAACCATTTTATAGTAAGCGGATCGGGATCTAAAGTGAAGTATGTAGTGCAATCGGGTAAATATCTTCGTTTTGGAATAAAGTGCAAGGGCTTTTTTAAGCTTCGTTTTGAGGCTGATGGTTCGGTTTATCTCTCAGCATGGTCGGTAGATACCACCAAAGTACTTGCTAAGGGAAAAGTGATCTATGAAGAGCAGATCATCTGACGAATGCTCCGGTGTAAAATACACTTGGCAGGCGCCTGGATAAACTTATATATTTGCCCCATAACCCCAATATTTATAGATTATGACACAATATTTAGTTACAGGAACAGATTATACAGATGAAGGTGCACTTGAAAGAAGAATGGCTGTAAGGGAAAAACATCTTGAAGGCGCCAGGACGCTGAAAGCAAATAATAATTTTGTTATTGCAGGTGCTATGCTCAATGAGGAGGGAAAGATGACCGGGTCTACGATGGTCGTTCAATTTGAAACGAAAGATGATTTGAACGCGTGGCTTGACAACGAACCCTATATTAAAGAGCGGGTATGGGAAACTTTCGACGTAAAACCATTCCGTGTTGCAAATGTATAATCATTGATGCAGCGCAGCAGGAGTAACCTCAGAAATAAGATCTATATCATCGTCTTTCGGTCCGACACCAGGGCCGGACGATTTTTTGATATTGTCCTTTTATGGCTTATTATTCTGAGTATACTCCTCGTTTTTATGGAGAGTGTCGAAAGTTTCAGGCGACTTTACCAGCCGCAGATCAGGTTCCTGGAATGGGTCTTTACTTTTACCTTTACTATTGAATATATCCTCAGGATATATAGTACACGGGATACCAGACGCTATATTTTCAGCTTTTATGGAATTGTTGACCTGGTTGCCCTGCTCCCTGGTTACTTCGCCTTACTACTTCAGGGCGGTCAATACTTCATCGTTTTGCGTGCTATACGCTTACTGCGGGTTTTTAGAATCCTCAAACTGACGCGTTATCTGTATGAAGGAAACATCCTCGGTAAAGCCGTGAAGGCAAGCCTCTATAAGATCACCGTTTTTCTATCAGCAGTTATCACCCTTGTTACGATCGTAGGTACGTTAATGTATGTGATTGAAGGAGAGCAGCACGGATTTAACAGCATTCCCGAAAGTATTTACTGGGCTATTGTTACCGTTACTACTGTCGGTTATGGAGATGTATCGCCAGCTACTCCCCTTGGGCGTTTAGTCGCGAGTATGCTTATGATCATAGGCTACGGAATTATTGCAGTGCCAACGGGCATTGTTTCAGTGGAGATGGCACGCGCTACCAATGATGCCCTTGAGCCCTGCCCTCAATGTAAAGCGCCCGTAGAGAAAGGGAAGGCAAACTACTGCAGTAACTGCGGAAGCAAACTGTGAAGGAGTGATGAATTATGAGTTATGGGTTATGAATTACTGTTTATAAAATTCATAACCCATAACTCATAATTCATAACAACTTACACTCCCAGCTTCTTATACTTGATCCTCTTAGGTGCGTTATCGCCAAGGCGTTTCTTTTTGTTCTCTTCGTATTCAGAGTAGTTGCCTTCAAAGAAATAAACCTGTGACTCGCCTTCAAAGGCCAGGATATGTGTACAGATACGGTCGAGGAACCAGCGGTCGTGAGAAATAATCACCGCACAACCTGCAAAGTTCTCCAGTCCTTCCTCAAGAGCCCTTAGCGTATTGACATCGATATCATTGGTCGGCTCATCGAGAAGAAGTACATTTGAGTCTTTTTTTAGCGTAATGGCCAGATGAACACGGTTCCGTTCTCCGCCGGATAATACCGAAATCTTCTTTTGCTGATCACCGCCATTGAAATTGAACTTTGATACGTAGGCCCTGGAATTAACCGGCCGGTTGCCTAAAAGAATGGTCTCCTGTCCGTCGGTAATATTCTCCCATACAGATTTATCCGGATTCAGATCGTTATGCAGCTGATCAACATATCCAAGAGCCACCGTTTCACCCACTCTGAAAGTTCCCGAATCAGGAGTTTCCTGACCTGTGATCAGGCGGAATAAAGTTGTT
>DALYUO010000205.1:1191-8820 GCA_031981225.1 Pararcticibacter sp. | reverse complement strand
ATAGCATAGAAGTCTCTCCAGATCAATTCACTTAGCCAGGTATCGTCAGGCTGTGCATAGCCAGAGCGAGCCAGGCCTCGTATACTAAGCGTTCCGAAACGTAAATGGACGCCTATTTTTGTTGTGCCTTCAATTCCTGGTATATCTCGTGTCGCTTTATAGTTTTCTATGAGATGCTCGTAATGCCTGGAAGGAAACGTAATAAGGCTTCTTTCAAATCCCATGACTTGTAATACTGGTAGTGCTAATGACTGTCGTTGGTGGAAGTTAGTGAAATAGTCTTCCGTTGGGTAGGAACTAAAATGCAGCTCGGGATTGAGTGTCTCAAGCCATTTTCTTCTGTAAGCAGAGAAAACAGTATATGGTTGGTTGTTATCTTTTAACACTTCATCTTTCTCGAAGATCAAGTGATCTTTAAAGGAAAAAAGCGGAATGTTTTTTTCTGCAAGTAATTTCAAGACGCGTATATCACGTTCAAGAGCGTAAGGCTCATAGTCGTTATTGGTAAAGACCTGCTGAATATTAAATTCTCCTGTAAGCTCCTCCCATGCACGTTCGGGAAAATTATATTTAACAACAAGGGACGATCCATATGAAGCAAGTTCTTTGTTCAGTGCTTCCAGTGCGTCATAGATGAATGTTACACGGGCATCATCTTTATCCTGTAATTTATCGAGAATATTTCGGTCGAAGATAAAGAGCGGGAGAACAGGCAGGCCCGCTTTTAATGCATGGTACAATCCCGCGTTGTCGCGGAGCCGTAAATCTCTCCGGAACCAGAAAATGTTAACCTGACTTTTTTCCATATATATTCTCCAGAGCTTCTCCGAGAGTGTTGAACCGGAACATGAATCCCAAATCTATGATTTTGGTGGCCGACGTTCTGGTGCTGTTTAAAACCACAGCCTTCATTTCGCCGAGGGCTATACCTAAAACAAAAGAGGGCACCCGAGGCAGCCATAAAGGTTTCTTTAGAACATCGGCAATAGCAAAAGTCATTTGTTTATTTGTAACCGGGTTCGGGCTGCATTGATTATAAGAGCCTTTGGCTTCTTCGTTGGACAGAACAAACTTATACATCCTCACGGCATCATCAAAATGGATCCATGGCATCCATTGTTTTCCTGAGCCTAAAACGGTACCAAACCCGGCTTTTACCGGCCCCGCCAGTTGTGGTAATGCACCACCTTCTGCTGCGAGCACAATGCCAGTTCTTAGCTTCACAACCCTTAATCCTAGTAGTTTTCCCTCGTCAACTGCGTCTTCCCATGCGATACAGGTTTGAGCCATAAAATCGTTTCCTGGCAGTGACTCTTCCGTTAGTAATTCATCAGCACGGTCACCATAATATCCAACAGCCGAAGCCGAGATAAAGGTATTTACTTTTGATAACGGATTATTCTGAATAAGCTGATAGATGAGTCGTACAGATTCAGTCCGGCTTCTGATAATCTTTTGTTTACGGCTTTTAGTCCATGCTTTGCCGGCTATACTTTCGCCGGCCAGATGGATTACAGCATCAACGCTTTCCAGACATTTTTCGTCAATAGCACCTTTCTCGGGGTCCCATTTAAATGCTTTAATTTCAGGCTGACAGGATACTCCTTTCCTGCTCAAAGTATGAATAACATAGCCTTCATTCAACAGTAATTGTGTAAGGCGCGTTCCGATGAGGCCTGTTGCGCCGGTTATCAGAACTGTTTTAATCATCTTTTATCATATCTTTGTTATTATGCTTTATACAAAACATCTATTTATCTGTACAAACCAGCGACCCGAAGGAAGCAGGGTTAGCTGTGGTGAGGGGCACGGACTTTCTCTAGTCGCGGCGTTCAAAAAGCTAATTAAAGACAAGCAGCTTAGCACCGAAATCAGGGCCCAGAAGGCGGGCTGTTTGGAGGCCTGCGAACTTGGTCCGTCTGTCGCGGTATACCCCGAGGGCGTATTTTATGGAAATGTTCAATTAGCAGACGTCGAAGAGATTGTAACTGAACATCTTGAAAATGGCCGGATT
This sequence comes from Pararcticibacter sp., assembly GCA_031981225.1. Taxonomy (GTDB): domain Bacteria; phylum Bacteroidota; class Bacteroidia; order Sphingobacteriales; family Sphingobacteriaceae; genus Arcticibacter. Next base: position 6,806 of record DALYUO010000205.1, on the reverse strand, counting down.
GTAGAACGACTGGTAATGGACTTCGATAAGCTGCGTGCCCTAAAGAAATAACTCAGCTGTTGATGTAGCTTTCGAGTTGCTTGATCGTTTCTTTCTGTATTTCAATTATCGACTTAACCACATCTCCGATGGATACCATTCCGATTATCTTTCCCTGATCGGTAACGGGTAAATGCCGGATGTGTTTATTGGTCATTAGCTGCATACATACATCGATCTCATCATCCAGAGAAACAGTAATTGGTGCTTCTGTCATTACTTCAGTTATGGGTGTATCTTTTGATGATTTTCCCCTTAACGCGATTTTTCGTGCGTAATCCCTTTCGGTAAATATGCCTAAAAGCGAATCTGCTTCTGTAATCAGCAGGGCGCTGATGTTTTTATCCATCATTACATTCAACGCTTCGAGTACAGAAGTTTTAACACCAACTGAGTAAACAGCGCCGGGCTTGTTCTGCAAAATGTATCTTACTGTCTTCATAAATGGGTCGTTTTACATAAAGTTAAAACATATTCTGTTCTGAACCTAATATAAGACTTTTTTGGAAATGATTGCCTGTATTAAAACAAAGTGCAGCTGTTTGTCTTGATGATGTAAATATTCTGTTTCTAAGCTTTCGCTGAGAGAGTGATGATCTGTTTTTTTATTTATATTGCCAGTTTTACGGCGCTAATTGACATGAGTGAAAAAACCATATTGATTTGGTTTCGGAATGATTTAAGAATACATGATAATGAGATCCTTATTGAAGCGGTAAAGCGTGCCGGCAAAGTTATACCGGTATATTGCTTTGATCCCAGGTATTTTAAAAAAACAGATTTTGGAACTAAGAAAACAGGTGCTTTCAGATCCCGGTTTTTATTTGAAAGCGTAATCAATCTACGAGAATCGCTGCGCAGTCTGGGTGGGGATCTGGTCATAAAGAAAGGTAAACCCGAAGATGTGCTACCCGAGATCTGCAGCCTTTTTAACGTAAAAGAAGTATATCATCATAGAGAAGTGGCAGCGGAGGAGACGAATATCTCTTCTAAAGTTGAAGCTGCACTATGGAAACAGCATATAAACCTTAAGCATTTTATAGGACATACATTATACCATAAAGAGGATCTGCCTTTTCCTGTTAAAAATATCCCCGACGACTTTTCTGTATTCAGGAAGAAGATAGAAAGAGACAGCACGGTGCGGCCTTGTTTCGAAACCCCACAAATTATTAAAGTCCCCGATGGGATAAGAACTGAATCGCTGCCCGATCTTAGCTTTCTGGGACTTGATGCTAAACCGGATGGTGAAGATATAAAATTGGATTTCAAAGGCGGCGAGTTGGAAGGAATAAAAAAGTTGAAGGACTTTCTGCTTGGAGCTTGTTTGCTTGGAAATAAAGGCAGCCGGTCTCTTTCGCCGAAACTCTCACCATGGCTTTCGCTCGGTTGTGTTTCTCCAAGAGAAGTGTATTGGGAGGTTAAGGGGTACCAGAAGCAGATACCTGATCTGGTAGCCAGGATGATCGTTGAGTTACAATGGCGTGATTATTTTCGCTTTATGCTTAAAAAACATGGCAGTATAATTCCGCAAAAATGGGAGAGCCGGAAGATGCTTTCATCCAAAGAAAAGATTAAGTTCGAGGGATGGAAATTGGGAATAACCGGAGAACCTCTAACAGACGCCTGTATGCGGAAACTTAATGCTACGGGATACATCAGTGATATCTGTAAGCAATATGCCGGTACGTTTCTTGTAAAGACATTGAAGGTTTCGTGGATGGCAGGTTCGGCATATTTTGAAGAACGGGCTATTGACTTCTCTCCAGCGAATAATCTTGGCACCTGGGCCACAATATTGGAAAGCCGCATCCTGTCGTCAAACAAGAATATTATAGTTAAATTTGAGGAAGTAGCGCAGGAAGATGATATAAAAAAATGGTTTAGCGAATATAATAACGCCTCGTAAGCCAATGGGCAGTTGTTTCAGGCCGCCAAATAATTTTTGACAGAAAATACTTAGTTATTATAAGGTTAAACTTTTATTTTTGACCTATCTTAAGAATTTGATATTCATGGACAATTTGTCATACCTCAGTAACGCACATTCATCTTATATAGATTCTCTTTATCAGTCATATCTGCAGGATCCTGAATCAGTAGACTTCGGATGGCAGAAATTTTTCGAGGGATTTGATTTCGGCAGGGAAGCCGAAGGCAAAGTTGCTCAGGACGGGAGCTCTGATCATTTCCTGAAGGAAATGAAAGTGATGAATATGATTTATGGGTACCGTCAACGCGGGCACCTGTTTACTAAAACCAATCCGGTACGCGAACGCAGAAAGTACTATCCCGGAAAAGAACTTGAAACGTTTGGTCTGGCGGAATCAGACCTCGATACGGTGTTCAATGCAGGCGCGGAAGTAGGCCTTGGCCCCGCGACGTTGCGTGATATCCACAATCTTCTTGAGCAAACCTATTGCCAGTCAATAGGAGCAGAGTTCGTATATATCCGTAATCCTCATAAAGTTAAATGGTTCAGGGAGCGAATGGAAAGGGAGCGGAATACGCCTAACCTTTCGATCGAAACCAAAAAGCGGATTTTAAAAAAGCTGAATGAGGCTGTAGTGTTTGAAAACTTCCTTGGTACAAAGTTTCTCGGACAAAAGCGCTTTTCGCTGGAGGGGGCTGAAAGTTTAATTCCGGGGCTTGATTACGTGATTGAAAAGGGTGCTGAACTCGGAATTGAGGAATTTGTAATTGGTATGGCACACCGTGGACGCTTAAACGTTCTTGCCAATATCATGAATAAAACCTATAAAGACATTTTTGCAGAATTTGAAGGCCGTGCGTTTGATGCATCGAAACCCTATGGTGGCGATGTAAAATACCATCTCGGTTTTTCGACGGATGTTGAAACAGAATCGGGGAAGAAGGTCCATTTAAGCTTGTGTCCGAATCCTTCACATCTTGAAGCTGTAGATCCGGTTGTAGAAGGGATAAGCCGTTCAAAAATTGATTTTAAATACAACGGAGACAACACGCGTCTGGCTCCCATTCTGATACATGGTGACTCCTCTATTGCCGGGCAGGGTATCGTATACGAGGTACTGCAGATGGCTAAGCTGGACGGATACAAAACAGGCGGAACCATTCATCTTGTAATTAATAACCAGGTTGGTTTTACTACGAACTATAAAGATGCCCGTTCATCAACTTATTGTACTGATGTTGCAAAAGTGACTTTGTCGCCAGTTTTCCATGTTAATGGAGATGATGTAGAAGCTTTGATCTATGCCATTAATATGGCTGTGGAATACAGGCAGCGCTTCCATAATGACGTATTTATCGATATACTTTGCTATCGACGTTACGGACACAACGAAGCTGATGAACCTAAATTCACTCAGCCTTCTCTGTATAAGATTATTGAACAGCACCCTAACCCAAGGGAGATCTATAATAAAAAGCTTCTTGAGCAGGGAAGTGTTGATGCCAGCCTTGCAAAAGAGATGGAAAAGGACTTCAGGGCGTTGCTGCAGGAGAGATTGAACGAGTCGAAAGAAAGCAATACCTATGAACCCAATCCGATGTTTTCAGGGGCATGGAGCGGACTTAGAATGGCAAAACCTGAGGATTTTGAAGAGAAGTCGCAAACAGCGGTGCCTAAGGATGTTTTGACAAAAATCGCAGAGAAGATCACGTCTTTGCCTGCCGATAAAAAGTTCTTTAAAAAGATAGAGAAGCTGTTCGAAGACCGCAAAAAGATGGTCAAGAACAAGACTTTTGACTGGGCCATGGGAGAACTGCTTGCTTACGGTACTTTGTTGGATGAAGGTTTCAGAGTAAGGGTAAGCGGACAGGATGTTGAGAGAGGAACTTTCTCTCACCGCCATGCCGTCGTTAAAATGGAGGATTCTGAGGAAGAGTATGTCCCCCTATGTGAAATCCAGAAGGAAGGAAGCGTGAATAAATTCGATATCTACAATTCTCACCTGTCGGAGTATGGTGTTTTGGGTTTCGAGTATGGATATGCTTTGGCCAATCCACAATCCCTCACTATCTGGGAAGCGCAGTTTGGCGACTTTGTAAACGGTGCTCAGACCATTCTTGATCAGTTTTTAGTAAGTGCAGAAACGAAATGGCAACGCTCCAACGGCCTTGTGTTATTGCTTCCGCACGGTTATGAGGGCCAGGGGCCTGAACATTCATCCGGGCGGATAGAGCGGTTCCTTGAACAGTGTGCTGAAAATAACATACAAGTAGCTAATTGTACAACGCCGGCTAATTTCTTCCATTTATTAAGACGCCAGTTAAAACGCGACTTCCGTAAACCATTGGTGGTTTTTACGCCGAAGAGTCTGTTGCGGCATCCACAATGCGTGAGCAACATTTCTGAATTTACCGAAGGGCATTTCAGAGAAGTTATTGACGATGCATTTGTGAAGCCTAAGGCTGTAAAAAGAGTGTTGTTTTGTACTGGAAAGGTATATTATGATCTTTTGGAGAAACAGCAGGTCGATAAAAGAGACGATGTGGCAATAGTGCGTGTTGAGCAGGTATACCCCATCCCATACACGCAGTTAAAGGCTGTGAAGGATAAATACAGCAAAGCCGAATTCCTCTGGGTACAGGAGGAGCCAGAGAATATGGGAGCCTGGCCTTTTATCTGCAGAAAATTCAGAAATTCAAGTTTTGACCTTGATGTGATTTCAAGGAAAGAAAGCAGCAGCACTGCTACTGGTTATTCTAAGCAGCATATTTCACAGCAGTTATATATTGTTGGTAAATCTTTTGAAGATGCAGCGGGTAAGGAAGTAAAGAAATCAGTAGTGAAAACTACGAAAAAGGTTGTAAACGTGGATTAAGTGTCAAGTATCATGTAACAAGATGCAAGAATTAAGATACGAGAGTCAGGATTTACGAAGCAACATATCAAGATACCAGGAATAGTGCAGTATGCGGTGTGGGGGTGATAGAGTGACTGGAAGAGGTACAAAGAACATTATATAAAAATAAATATATTATGAGTTTAGAGATCAAAGTTCCAACGGTTGGCGAATCGATTTCAGAAGTAACCTTGTCTAAATGGATCAAGAAAGATGGTGAGTTTGTTGAGATGGATGAGGTTATCGCTGAGCTTGAATCTGACAAGGCAACTTTTGAGTTAACTGCAGAAGCCGCCGGAACTTTAAAAACTATTGCATCTGAAGGAGACACACTCCAAATCGGAGCTGTGGTTTGTTCGATTGAAGAGAGCGGGGCGGGAGATGCAAAACCTGAAGCCCGTGAAGCAAAACCTGAAGCCGATGCTGCAAACGAAAGCATCGGGAGTTCCGATAGTCCTTCCGCCGGATCCGGGTCCGGGAGATCGGAGTCGCTTGAAATAAAGGTTCCTCCTGTTGGAGAGTCAATAACAGAAGTGACGCTGTCGAAGTGGCTTAAGAATGATGGTGATCAGGTGGAAATGGATGAACAGATTGCCGAACTTGAATCTGATAAAGCAACTTTTGAGCTAACTGCAGAAGCTGCCGGTACCTTGAAATACATCGCGAAAGAAGGAGATACGCTCCAAATTGGAGCAGTTGTTTGTTCCATAACTAAAGGCGCGGGATCATCCTCTCCTAAGTCGGGTG
>DALYUO010000205.1:0-921 GCA_031981225.1 Pararcticibacter sp. | reverse complement strand
AAATGCTTCTGCGGGTAACCGCAATGAGCGTCGTGAGAAGATGTCGTCTCTGCGCAAGACAGTAGCAAGGCGGCTTGTATCTGTGAAAAACGAAACAGCCATGCTTACTACTTTCAACGAAGTAGATATGAAGCCGGTAATGGACCTCAGGGCAAAGTATAAGGAAAAGTTTAAAGATAAATATGGTGTAGGCCTGGGCTTCATGTCGTTCTTCACAAAGGCGGTATGTGAGGCCCTGAAGGAGTTTCCGAGTGTAAACGCGCGTATCGATAACGATGAGGTGGTATACAGCGACTTTGCGGATATATCGATAGCCGTGTCTGCACCTAAAGGGCTGGTTGTTCCTGTTATCAGGAATGCCGAATCAATGACATTGGCCGAAATAGAAAAGGCTGTATTGACTCTTGCAGGAAAGGCCCGTGATAATAAGCTTACAATTGAAGAGATGACCGGCGGTACGTTTACTATCACTAATGGAGGTGTATTTGGTTCGATGATGTCGACCCCGATTATTAATGCTCCTCAGTCGGCTATTCTGGGTATGCACAATATTGTTGAGCGTCCAGTGGCTTTAAACGGCGAAGTAGTCATACGCCCGATAATGTACGTGGCTCTTTCATATGACCACAGAATCATTGACGGACGTGAATCTGTTAGTTTCCTAGTGAGGGTAAAACAACTTCTTGAGGATCCGGCACGCTTGCTCTTAGGCGTCTGATAATACAATTTAAAGGTGAAAGGGTAAAGCCTCAGGCTCTGCACTTTTACCTTTAAACTTTCTGTTTATAATTTTCCGTTTTTACTTCTAAAGAAATGCACACACTACCTGCTATTTTAAGAATCGCTACCTTAATCCTGCTCATTTTGTCCTTTCTCCCTGCTGTCGCTCAGAAGACGCAAACGGAGCAGAGTGGCTGGCTT
>DALYUO010000204.1:1290-8868 GCA_031981225.1 Pararcticibacter sp. | reverse complement strand
CAGAAGCAGCTCCGGCAGAAGCGTCGCAGGCAGAAGCGTCACCTGCAGAAACCGCGCCTGCAGAAAATACCGCCCCTCCTGCCAGACCAAGAAGACAGATCACGTTAAAAAAACGTACAGAAGCTGATATAGAAGCTTTGGAACCTGCTCAGCAAGTGGCTCCAGAAGAAAGACCCTCTGCAGCAAGCAGGTTTAGCACTGGCAGAACCTCTGACAGAAGCAACTCTGACAGAAGCAACTCTGACAGAAGCAACTCTGACAGCAGAGCTCAGGAAGCCAGAGCGCAGGAAGCTGCTGCTCTTTCCCCTGCTACCAATTTAGACTTTGACAACGTCATTGTTAATGAAGGTGTGCTTGAAATAATGCCCGATGGCTATGGTTTTCTCCGCTCCTCCGATTACAACTATCTGACGTCTCCTGACGATATTTATGTTTCGCAGTCTCAAATTAAATTATTCGGGCTCAAAACAGGCGATACTGTAAGAGGAAGTATAAGGCCTCCAAAAGAAGGTGAAAAATATTTCCCATTAGTACGTGTAGAAGCTATCAACCGACGGATTCCGGCTGAGGTAAGGGACAGAGTGCCTTTTGATTACCTCACGCCTCTTTTCCCTTTGGAAAAGCTGAATCTGTTCATGGATACAAGCCATAACTCAACAAGGATTATTGACCTGTTTACTCCAATAGGTAAAGGCCAGCGCGGTCTAATTGTTGCGCAGCCAAAGACAGGTAAAACCATGTTACTGAAGGATGTGGCTAATGCTATTGCAAAAAACCACCCTGAAGTGTACCTCATTATCCTTCTGATCGACGAACGTCCTGAAGAAGTAACTGATATGGCACGAAGTGTACGTGCTGAAGTTGTTTCGTCGACATTTGACGAACCAGCAGAGAGACACGTAAAGATTGCTAACATTGTGCTTGAAAAAGCAAAAAGGATGGTAGAATGCGGGCATGATGTTGTTATCCTTCTGGATTCTATTACACGACTTGCCAGGGCCTATAACACTGTTGCTCCTGCTTCAGGAAAAATCCTTTCTGGTGGTGTCGATGCAAATGCACTCCATAAACCAAAACGTTTTTTCGGTGCTGCGCGTAATATTGAAGACGGCGGATCTTTAACTATCCTTGCTACAGCTTTGATAGATACTGGTTCTAAAATGGACGAAGTTATCTTTGAAGAGTTTAAAGGTACCGGTAACATGGAACTTCAGCTCGATCGCAAATTGTCTAACAAAAGGATATTCCCGGCAATTGATCTTACTGCGTCGAGTACCAGAAGAGATGATCTTCTTCACGACCGTGAAACACTTCAGCGTATCTGGATACTCCGTAATCACCTTGCCGACATGAATTCTCAGGAAGCGATGGAATTCCTGCTTGGACAGATGAGAGGCACAAAATCAAACGAGGAATTTCTTGTTTCAATGAATAGTTAAGACAAAGTGCAGGCGAATAGGAGAAAGTGTAATACTCTTTCTTACCTTTGCGCCTGCACTTGTACTTTTTACATGAAAAAACACATACCAAATGCAATTACTTGTTTCAACTTGTTTAGCGGATGTGTTGGTATTGCCTTTGCATTCAATAACAACCTCATCTATGCTGGCTATGCAATAATTATTGCAGCCCTCTTTGATTTTGCAGATGGTTTAATTGCACGTGCCCTCAGCGTTTACTCCATCCTTGGTAAGGAGCTTGATTCGCTGGCTGATGTTATCAGCTTTGGACTGCTGCCCTCGGTAATTGTTTATCAGTTGTTTCTTGCAGCTCCTCAGCTCGGCGAACTGAGTATTTACTTAAATTACTCAGCCTTTATGATCACTATCTTCTCGGCACTCAGGTTAGCTAAATTCAATATTGATGCCCGTCAGACCGATCATTTTATCGGACTGCCTACTCCGGCAAATGCGTTGCTGGTTGCCTCCCTGCCTATGATCATTTCTGAAGCAGGAAGCTTTTGGTCGAGCTATATTTTAAATCCTTACTTCCTCTTTATCTTCAGCATTGGGATGGGCTTTTTGCTGGTCATGGAAGTACCTCTGATATCATTAAAATTTAAGTCCTTCACTCTCAACGAGAACATATTGCGCTACATTTTGCTATCTTCGGCAGCGGTACTGATAGTACTGTTTAAATTTGTCGCCGTTCCGTTTATTATATTTATCTATATCGTTTTATCGGTTATCCAGTTTAAGTTTTAAGTACTAGGTTTTAAGTAGTAAGTTCTAAGTAGTAAGTAATATGTTCTAAGTGATATGTATTGAATAATACATATCCGATCAATTCTAACCTACAAGCGTTACGCCCAACCTACAACTTTCAACCTACAACTCATACCCTACCCCTTCTCCTGGAGCTCGTCTTTTATCTTTTGAAGGCCAGAGTAAAGAGATTCGCAGGAGATCTTTAATTGTCTCTTCGGTATGATCAAGGTTACGGGCCTTCCGTTCTACATCCGCCATTTGCTCCTTTGCTGCCTCCACGCCCATAAAGGCCAATGTGGGTTTAATCTTATGAGCCACGTCTCCTGCTACTTTCCAATCTTTTTCCTGAATTGCTTTATCCAGCTGATCGAAATAAACCGGAGTTTGCTGCATAAAGATATCGATCATATCAATAATAAACTCAGCATTTCCATCGGCAATATCATTCAGATATGAAAGATCAATATCAAAAGTAGTTTTGTTAATATCCTGTGACATATTGTTGGTTTCAGATTCCACTTGTACGGATAAATTGTCAGAAAGTTGGGATAATAACACTTTTATCTCCTTTTCCATTAAAGGATGAACCACGTCGGGCGCTATTTCGCATAATGGAGTTAACGCAAACCGCCTCTCCTGCATTAAAGGATGTGGAATAATAAGGTCCGGTTCATTAATTATTTCATTCCCATAAAGAAGAATATCAATATCGAGCGTTCGGGATCCCCATTTCTGAATTCTTTCGCGACCAAGAGACTTTTCGATGGCATTTACTATCAACAAAAGGTCTCGTGGAGAGAGATTTGTCGACACCTGCAATGCCTGGTTCAGAAATTCGGGAAGCTCGTTGTTGCCCCATGAGGCAGTTCGATAAATGGAAGATAATTTTTCTATATGACCTATCTCTTTCTCAATCAACCGAGCCCCGTCCCGAAGATAAGAGTGTCTGTCGCCTAAATTACTTCCCAGCAACAAATAAATATTTTGCATAAACCTAATTCGGGCTTGTAACGTTTCAAATATATTGATATCTATTGTATACTTGCATATATTAAATACTATAAGATAACTTTCAATGAAAGGATTTTTTAAAATTGTTTTCGCTTCAATGGTAGGATTTATCCTATCAGCCATTGTTTTGGGTATCCTGTTTATTGCCATTATTGTGGGAATTGTTTCTGCAACAGACGGCGAGAAGGTAACGGTGTCGCCCAACTCGGTTATTCATATGTCTCTCAATAACCAGATTGTGGAGAGAACATCGAAAAGTCCTTTTGACGAGCTTGAACTCACAGGACTTCAAACCAATAAGAACATGGGGTTAAATGACATCTTGTTGGCACTCAAAAGGGCCCAGTCAGACGATAACATCAAAGGGATCTATCTCGATGTTTCGGGAGTACAGGCAGGAATGGCAACTGTAGAAGAGATAAGAAATGCTTTGATCGACTTTAAAAAGTCGAAGAAGTTTATCCTGGCTTACAGCGAAGTATATACACAAGGAGCCTATTATCTGGCTTCTGTAGCGGACAAGGTTTATATCAATCCGGAAGGGATCCTTGAATTTACGGGCTTCAGCTCGGAGGTTACTTTCTTTAAGGGGACAATGGAAAAACTTGAAATAGAGCCGCAAATCATAAAAGTAGGAACCTATAAAAGCGCGGTAGAACCATTTATCCTGGATAAAATGAGTGATGCGAACAGGCAACAGGTCACTTCTTTTGTGGGCTCTATGTACGATCATTTCCTTACGCGAATAGGTGCTGCCAGAAGCATTAGCAAAGATTCGTTATTTGCCATAGCAAACCAGGTTCGGAACGCTTCAGATGCCGTAAAATTGAAGCTGGTGGATGGACTGCGTTATAAAGATCAAGTTATTGACGAACTGAAAAAACGTACAGGAATTGAGAAAAAGGACGATGTAAAGGCTGTGAGCCTTGCAGGCTACATTAAAAACAATAAAGCTGAAGAAGGTGATATAAATAACAGAATTGCAGTTGTTTATGCATCCGGAGAAATAACTGGAGGAGAAGGCGATGACGAAACAATTGGGTCTGAGCGGATATCGCGCACCATTCGTAAGGTAAGAACAGATGATAAAATAAAAGCCGTAGTCTTCAGGGTTAACTCTCCCGGGGGAAGCGCCCTTGCATCGGATGTAATATGGAGGGAAATAGCGCTGACAAGGAAGGTAAAACCTGTGATCGTTTCAATGGGTGATGTTGCCGCTTCTGGAGGTTATTATATCGCCTGCGCTGCCGATTCCATTTTTGCTGAGCCTAACACAATCACTGGTTCTATCGGTGTATTCGGGATCATACCCAACATGCAGAAGTTCTTTAACAATAAGCTGGGAATTACTTTCGATGGTGTTAAGACTGCCGAACACGCCGACCTTGGCACGGTTACCCGCCCGCTTACCGATGCAGAGCGGTTAATTATCCAGGCCGAAGTTAACCGGATATACGGCACCTTTACTAAAAGAGTGGCTGATGGCCGTAAAAAGACCCAGGAATATATCAACCAGATTGGACAGGGTCGCGTTTGGAGCGGTTCAGAGGCGTTAAAAAATGGACTTGTAGACCGCCTTGGCGATATCGACGATGCCGTCGGCTCCGCTGCAAAAATGGCTAAGCTAAAAGACTATAAGTTAATCTCTTATCCAACCCAAAAAGATCCGTTTGAATCCATATTCAACACCGGAGAGGATAAGCTGAAAGAGCATTTTACGAAAATGCAGTTGGGAGAACAGTATCAATATTATAAACAACTAAAGGATGGCTTGCGCTTTACAGGTATCCAGGCCAGGCTTCCTTATAACATTACTATTAAGTAGACGCGTTCGGAGTTATGAATTATGGGTTATGAGTTATGAATGTGCAATTTACCGAAAGCGTTTTGCCGCCTGCGCCATTCATAACTCATAATTCATAACATTTTCCTTAGTTTTTCAACGATTCCGCTCTTCTTCCCTGACTTCGATTCACCTCCTATCAGATAGGCATAAGGTTTTAAAGGAACCACATTGTCGCAGATGATTTTAGTGATGCCTAATAACGGGATCGCAAGTACCATCCCGGCGATGCCCCATAAGAGCTCTCCTAGCACCAGGGCAATAATCGTAAAGAGAGGATTGATATTTACTTCTGCTCCTACTACGAGAGGCTCAATAATATAGGTCTGAACAAACTGTATCACTAAATAAGTAGCAAGGACTCCCAGTATTAGCCCACTGCCTTCCCCCTGCGAAACAGCCATTAAAATAGCTATACCTGTCCCGGTAAGGTTCCCAATAAATGGAACTATTTCAAGCAGTCCGCAAAGCACGGCAAAGAAAATAGCGCTTTTTAATCCTGCTATTGAAAAACCAATACTATAAAGAACCCAGAGCATTACTATCATAACAGACAGTCCCGAAAGGTACTGATAAGCCACTTTTGCCGATTCGCTGATCACTTTCTCTGTCTTCTCCATCTCCTCAACAGGAACAAGCTTCAGTATAAACCCTTTGATACGCTTTCTGAAGAAGACAAAAAGAAAGGTATAAACAACAACCAGAACAAAGTCTACGAGGAACCCCATCAGACCTGTAACCATGCTGGTCATCCTTCCACTACCACTTTTCTGTTGCTGTTCCAGAATTTCCTTTTGCTTCTCGGCTGAAATGCCAATAGCAGTGCTAAGAAAACTCTGAACCCGCTCCAGGACCTTACCTACCTGCTGCTGCATTTCAGATACATCTTTTGCCAGATCTGACACCTGCCATATAACAAGTGAAATAATTCCGCCTACTATCAACAGCAGTGCAAGGATGCAAATCACGGTTGCAAGCCCTTTATGAAGGCCTCTCCATTCCAATTTGCGTGTAGATGGCAAAATAAGAGTAGCAAATAATCCACCAAATGCCAATGGAATAAGAAATTCCCGGGCATAATATAGTCCGGAAAAAATGAGGAACAGGAGTAAGAGGATCTGTACCGGTTTCGTTATGGTTATTTTTTGTGTCAACGCTCATAAAACACTATTCAAACAACTAATGTTTGCACCTCCTATAAATTGCCTTTATATGCTGTTTATGTATTTTGCATATAAAAGCAATTTATCTATGTTTGAAAAATATGGAAAACAAGACCATAGCAAGGACTTTACGACTGCTGAGCCAGTTAATGGAGATTCACAATGAAAATCCATTTAAAGTAAAGTCCCTCTCTTCTGCTGCTTTTACCGTGGATAAACTCCCCTATCCTCTGTCTAAAAAAACTTTAGCAGAGATGGAGAAAATCAGTGGCATCGGGAAAAGTACTTCAGCAAAGGTTTGGGAACTTATTCAAACCGGAAAACTGCAGGAGCTGGAGGACCTCCTTAACCGGACTCCCGGGGGAATAATTGAAATCATGAGCATTAAGGGCCTCGGCCCTAAAAAAATACTTGTGATTTGGAAGGGCCTCGAAATAGAAAACCTAGGAGAGTTGTTGTATGCATGCAACGAAAACCGCCTGATTGAAGCTAAAGGCTTCGGACTTAAAACTCAGGAAGAGATAAAGAAAGCCATTGAATTTAAGATGGCTAGCAGCGGTCGTTTTTTATATGCCCATGTTCAGGAACTGGCAGAACAAGTTTTGGCCGGTCTTAAACAAGTATTTCCCTCTCAGCAAATGTCCTTCACCGGCCCTTATCGGAGAAAATGTGAAATTATTGACAGCATTGGGATATTGATAGCCGCTCCGCTTAGCGACAACATTTATGAGAGAATAAATACGATTTCTGAGTTGGCCGTCACCGAAAAAACAGAAAATACGCTTACAGCAGTGAGCCCTGCAGGAATGACGCTGCATATTTCTTTTTGCAAAGAAGATGACTTTGTAAAAGAACTTCTGATACAAACGGGAAGTTCAGATCATATAGAGGAACTAATAAGACGGCTCAACAACAGCATACCGCCTGCTGCCACTGAAACAGAGATATACAGCAAAGCCGGACTGCCTTTTATAGAACCCGAACTGCGGGAGGGCCATGCAGAGTTTAGCATGGCTGAAGCAGGAAAGTTACCACAACTATTGGAACATGGCCACCTTAACGGAGTGCTGCATTGCCACAGCACCTGGAGCGACGGAGTAAATACGTTAAGGGAGATGGCTGAATATTGCCGTGATGAATTAAGCCTACAGTATCTGGGTATAAGTGATCATTCAAAAACGGCTTTCTATGCCAAAGGCCTGAGTGAGGAAAGAGTGCTGGCGCAGCATGATGAAATAGCACAGCTCAACCAGGAGCTTGCGCCTTTTAAAATATTTAAAGGAATTGAATCGGATATCCTGTTCGACGGGTCATTGGACTATTCTCCCGAAATTCTTGCAACGTTCGATTTTGT
>DALYUO010000204.1:0-1208 GCA_031981225.1 Pararcticibacter sp. | reverse complement strand
GAAAAGGCTACTTCGCGACTTATTAAAGCAATTGAAAACCCATATACAACTATTTTAGGGCATCCAACAGGACGCTTACTTCTAGCGCGGAACGGATACCCGGTAGACTTCAAAAAGGTAATTGATGCATGTGCTGCTAACGGAGTGGTGATCGAAATAAATGCTAACCCGCTTCGTTTAGATATGGATTGGCGATGGCATCAGTACGCAATTGAAAAAGGAGTAATGCTTTCAGTCAATCCCGACGCCCACAGCAATAAAGGATTTAATGATACTCATTATGGTGTACTTGCAGCACGAAAAGGAGGAGTATCTCCAATGAATTGCCTGAATACCTTAAACCTCGATGAAATCAGCAGCTTTTTTAAGGGCAAAAGGCTGGTTAACTAAGGAAGGAAGAAAATTGAAAATACTCATAATTCGTTTCAGCTCTATAGGCGACATCATCTACACTACCCCCGTAATACGATGTATTAAACAGCAGGTACCAGGGGTTGAATTACACTATCTCACCAAGAGCAATTTTAGCTTTATAGTGGATAATAATCCTTATATAGACAAACTTATTTTACTAAAGGCCTCTTTAGACGAAACCATCGACGATCTGACGAAAGAAAAGTACGATTATGTCATCGACCTTCACAACACACTTCGTTCTTCCATTATAAAGCTCAGGCTGGGTATTAAATCATCTACCTATAAAAAAGAGAGGTTAAAAAAGTGGCTTGCCATCCGGTATAAAATAAATCTTGTGAAACCGGTGCACCTTGTCGACCGCTATCTTAAGACCGTAGAGTTCATGGGTGTAAAGAATGACAATCTTCCGCTTGACTATTTTCTGGAGGGTGATTTTGACCTGGGGAGACTACTTCCCCCCGATCATCAGCAGCGTTATATTGCTTTTATAATTGGAGCCACTCATTTCACCAAAAGAATGCCTAATGAGAAGGTAGTTGAACTTTGTAGAAAACTCGGCTTTCCCGTTGTGCTATTAGGAGGGAAAGACGTGGCTGATAATGCCAGGACCATAGCAGAAGCAGTTGGACCGAAGGTTTATAACGCCTGCGGCACAATCAGTTTTAACGAATCAGTATTTCTTGTTAAACACGCGTATAAAGTAATTGGATTTGACACCGGCCTTACCCATATTGCCGAAGCTTTTAATAAACCCATTGTTTCCATTTGGGGTAGTACAGTCCCCGAACTGC
>DALYUO010000203.1:4951-8886 GCA_031981225.1 Pararcticibacter sp. | reverse complement strand
TTGACAGTAACCGTGGCTCCTATGACAGTATTTTGCTGCTCGTCCAGTACTGTTCCTTTAACAGTACGTTTTTGTTGTGCCGTGGCACTAAGGGCCAGAAACATCATAATAAGGTGGGTAAGATGCAGTCTGATTAACAGACGTTTCCCCAAGGAGCACTTGAGAGATACGCCCTTTTTTACTTTTAGTATTTTTTTCTTCATTCTAAGATATTGTTAAAGGGGAAATGGGTTGCTTATAGAATTTATTCCTGATGATCCCTGAATACGTTTTAATTCGAGACATTGGATATAGGCGGAGCTTTAGAATGGTTAGTCCTTTTCATGATTCTATTGGGCTTAGTTTTATATAACCGTGTTGTTATTAATACTGACTTTAGGATAAATGACGACGTTATCATTTAAGCTAACATGAGTGACGTTATGTTGGTGGCTTCATAAGCACTGTTTTAATTGGTTAATGGTTTATAAAAGTTAGTTTTATATGGCGATGAATAAATAAGCCACCGCCATCTTCGGCTCTGTTTACATGGACAGATCAAAAATATGCCCGTGCTGACGAACACAATGATCCATGTGTCAAAAAAGGTAGGATAAATGTCAATTATACATTAAAGCTTCAGCGCTCCGCATGTTGATATGCTCAGGCTATGTAATTCAATGCGGTCACTTGTTTATAATAGCCCGGGTATTATAGACAAATCTGCTATTTTTTTGGTGATTCCTGTACTAACTTAATCGAAGCGGTATATAGCTTTGAACATACCACTTCAAATACTGAAGAAGTATTTGAATCCATACATTTATAAACTATTAACACGAAGTTTTAAGTATACGATCCCAGGGATAATGCAGGCACTCAGATCTCCAATAATAATCAGATGTATAAGTTTGGCCGGCTTTATTTTTTCGGCATTTAACCTCTATTGTCAGAGTAATACCAACCTGAAATTATGGTATAACAAACCCGCCGGAAATACGTGGACGGATGCTATGCCGCTGGGAAATGGTTTTCTGGGAGCTATGGTTTATGGGAACCCGGATCACGAAATTATTTCTCTCAATGAGGGCACAGTCTGGTCGGGAGGGCCAAACCGGAATGATAATCCCGATGCATTGAAATCCCTTCCGGAGGTAAGAAAGCTTTTGTTTGAGGGAAAGTATGCAGAAGCCCAGGCACTTGCCGGACGAACAATGATTTCAAAGGAAAGCCAGGGTATGAAATTTCAGCCGGTTGGTAACTTGAAGGGCACGAACATCCCGACCGGTATTACAGGGAACTTAATATTGAGGATGCCGTTGCCCGGACAAGTTATGAGGCCGGCGGTGTCCGGTTCAGCAGGGAGGTCTTTACTTCTTTTACAGATAAGACATTGGTAGTTCGCTTAACTGCCGACAAGCCGGGCAGGCTCTCTTTTTCCGCTTCCTTCTCTTCACTTCATAGCTCGCAAAAAAAGGTTGATACTCAGGGCCGGATTGCACTTAACGGAACCTCTTCGGATCATGAAGGGGTGAAGGGAATGATTAAATTCAAGGCACTGGTAAAAGTTGTTACTGAAGGTGGAACACAGGTGTCAACCGACTCTTCCATTGCAGTACAGTCAGCTACCCGTGCAACTATCTATGTCTCTGTTGGTACGAATTTTAATTCATACAAAGACCTTAGTGGTGATGCCAGTTACCGAGCTGAACGGATGCTTGCGGCCGCAGCATCAAAGCCGTATCATCAATTGCTAAAAGAACATATTGCTTATTATAAGAAGTTTTTTAATCGCATGTCTCTCGACCTCGGGACAAGCCCTTCGGCATATCAACCAACTGATGTAAGACTGAAGGCTTTTGCCTCTGGCTATGATCCGCAACTTGTAGCCCTTTATTTTCAGTTTGGTCGTTATCTTCTAATATCAAGCTCTCAACCTGGCGGGCAGGCAGCCAACCTTCAGGGTATATGGAATAACTCTATGAATCCACCCTGGGACAGCAAGTACACCATTAACATTAACACAGAGATGAACTACTGGCCTGCAGAAAATACAAACCTCAGTGAGATGCATCAGCCATTACTTAGCCTGATTAAAGATCTTTCCGAAACAGGCAGGGGGACCGCAAGAGTGATGTATGGTGCTGGCGGATGGGTAGCTCATCATAATACGGATATCTGGAGGATCACCGGCCCTGTTGATGGGGTATATTGGGGGATGTGGCCGATGGGAGGGGCCTGGCTGTCGGAACATCTATGGGAGAGATATCTATATAGTGGAGATAACAGTTACCTCGCGTCAGTCTTTCCTGTTATGAAAGGGGCCGCTGAATTCTTCCTTGATCACTTAGTTGCCGAACCTAAACACGGTTGGCTGGTTGTAGCTCCGGGAATATCACCTGAGAATGAACCTAAAAAACCTGGATTTTCCGGGGTGTCCCTTACTTACGGCGCTACTATGGATAACCAGATCGTTTTCGAGCTATTATCAAACACCATCCGGGCCGCCGGAATACTTAAAATAAATGATGCCGTGTTTGTGAACGGGTTAAAGGAAGCACTGAAAAAACTTCCGCCTATGCAGATCGGAAAACACTCCCAGTTGCAGGAGTGGCTTGAAGATTGGGACGATCCGAATGATAAACACCGACACATTTCCCATTTGTTTGGCCTGTTTCCGGGCAAGCAGATTTTACCCGGTCAGTCCCCTGAACTGTTTGAGGCAGCGAGAAATTCCCTCGTTTACCGGGGCGACGTATCTACAGGCTGGAGCATGGGTTGGAAAGTAAACATGTGGGCGAGGTTTCTTGATGGTAACCGGGCCTGGCAGTTAATAAAGGCCCAGCTTACACCTCTTGGAGTGAACAAAGATGGGGGAGGTACCTACAATAATTTGTTCGATGCGCATCCTCCTTTTCAAATCGATGGAAATTTCGGGTGTACCGCTGGAATTGCGGAAATGCTCATGCAAAGTCACGCGGGCACGCTCCATCTACTGCCGGCATTACCCGGTGAGTGGAAGAACGGAAGCGTTAAAGGCTTGAAAGCAAGGGGAGGATACGAGATCGTAGAGATGGTTTGGCAAAACTCCCGTATTAAGAAGCTGGTTATCAAATCACACCTCGGCGGTAATCTGCGGTTAAAACTTCCAAATCCGTTAAGGACCTCCTCCGGTGTATCCCTCGGCCCCGCTAAAGGAGAGAACGATAACCCCTTTTATTACACAGATAAGGTTGCGAAACCCGTTATTTCAAGTGAAGCCAAGCTTAAATGGCAAAACGCAGGCGCTCGCTTTACCTACGATGTTATTACAACTGAAGGAAGAACTTACAGCTATACCGGTAAATAGATACTCTTATACAATAAACCAATCAAAAAGATGTTATGAAACACATATTTCTTTCTTTCGCAATTTTATTTGTCTCGGGGGCTGCGGTCTCGCAGTCAAACATGAAACAAGCACCTGCAGGCTTTGATTCTTTACGTACAGATATTCCCCACGGGAAAATCGATACGATCTCTTATTCTTCACAGACAGTAGGTGCAGTCCGCAGGGCGCTTGTGTATACGCCCCCTGGTTTTTCAAAAAGCAAAAAGTATCCTGTTCTTTATCTTTTACATGGGATCGGGGGCGACGAGAAAGAATGGCTTAATCAGGGTAAGCCCCAAATCATTCTTGATAACCTGTATTCTGAAAAGAAGCTTCAGCCGATGATTGTAGTGCTTCCCAATGGAAGGGCAATGAAGGATGACCGTGCGACGGGTAATATTATGGCTCCGGATAAGGTTGAGGCTTTTGCCACTTTTGAAAAGGACCTGCTTCATGATCTTATTCCCTTCATTGAAAAAATGTATCCCGTTAGTAAGGAAAGGGAAAGCCGCGCTGTGGCTGGATTATCAATGGGTGGCGGACAGTCTTTGAACTTTGGATTAGGTAACCTGGATAAGTTTGCCTG
>DALYUO010000203.1:0-4941 GCA_031981225.1 Pararcticibacter sp. | reverse complement strand
AATACGAAAGTTCCCGAACAACTCGTCCCCAGTCCGGAGGAGGCAAGGAAGAAACTTAAATTACTTTGGATATCCTGTGGCGACAATGATAATCTCATGTCATTCAGCAAACGGACGCATGATTATCTGAGCAGGGAGAACGTTCCTCATATCTTTTATGTCGAACCCGGAGGGCATGATTTTAAGGTATGGAAAAATGATCTGTATTTGTTCTCGCAACTGTTATTTAAATAAATAGGAGAAAGCCCGCCGGTAATAGCTCCGGCAGGCTTACCCTTATTTATTTTCCTTCAATCGGTCACTTATGCGGAAGAAGTCGAAATCCGCATAGCCGCCGGCCGTTTTCGTGGCATAATTGAACAAGCCGAAGCGATAACCCATGAAATGAGGCATAGTATACGACATCTTCAGAACACTGCCTATTGACGTCCATGTTCTGCCATCTAGGCTATAATAGAAATACCCTTTGTCTGCCCTTTCTTTAAAGTCACAAGCAGCTTTCAGATAGACCATCTTTTGATTCAGCGGAATACGTTGTACTTCAACAGGCGTACCGGAATCTGCATTGACCATGACAACCGACCGTTGTCCCCCAGACTCCGTTTTTACGCCCACCCAGCCGTATTTGGCCTGCAGAAGCACGAGTCCAGCACAATCGCCTTCTTTCATGCGGGAAACATCCATAACAGTTACGCCCGAACACTCCGGTCCAAAAGTTCGCTGCGTAAGTATATTACGGGCCGAAAGAATGGATGAGTCAGTTCTTCCCGTAGTAAGACGGAGAAAGCCGGGATGCTGGTTTAATGACCAAAGTTGATTGTCCGGATTATGGTTCCATTGCCAAACCAGAGGTAGTTTTCTGTCAGTTCCCTTCCTGCTGAATTCGTCAGAAGCGACGATACCTGGCTTGTATCCCCGGCTGGCCGGCAGGTTCAGCTCATCGGGAGCCCTATTGTCTACACCCAGCACCGGCCATCCGTCCTGCCACGAAACAGGCACCAGATAGGGGATGCGCCCTACAGATCCAATGTCGCGGAACAAATAAGAGTACCATTGTCCTTGCGGCGTGCTGATTAAACCGCCCTGAGCAATACCCTTATCCTGCAGGGCCACGCGGCCTTCGTAAGGTCCGGAGATTTTACCGGCACGATGGACGATTACCGTTCGCATGCCGCCCCGCGGCCAGCTGATATTGAAAAGATAGTACTTGCCATTTATTTTAAATAATTGCGACCCTTCTGCAGGCAAGCCAATATTCGGTCCCGCCGGCGTTCCCGCATTTTCGATAATTATCTGGCTGTGCGACCCGGGTCTGGGGCCTGACAGATCCCCTTTAAGCTCTGCCATCATGATTTTTCCGCTACCGTATATCATATAAATCCTTCCGTCATCATCGAAAAAAAGAGAATGATCATGGAACGCCGGTTTGAAGGAATGGGCCTTCCAGGGTCCCTTTTCAATGTTTTTTGTGGTATAGATATACGTTTTATCTGTTGTTCCCGCGAATGTACTTACATAATAGGTGCCGTTATGGTAGCGAAGGCTGCTTGCCCACGATCCCCGTCCATACGTGCTTTTCCCATTGGTAAGATTAAGTTCATCCACATCATCAAGTATATCATAAGCATAGTTGACAATCTCCCAGTTCACAAGATCTTTTGATTTCATTATGGGCACGCCGGGACTCATATGCATCGTGGTACTACTCATATAATAAGTGTCGCCCACACGGATCATCGACATATCAGGGACATCTGCGAAGATGACAGGATTGGATGCCTTTTGAGCGTAAAGCCCGATAGAAAAGAGGAGGATGCCCAGCATCGGGCCGAAAAAAGCAGCTGTTTTTTTCATTAATATAAAATGGAATGAGTTCTTTACTATTTCGATTTCTTTCTGTCGCCGTCGTGTTTGATTAATGAAAGCATCTTTTCGCCGTATCTCTTTCCCAATTCCCGGTAACCCGCAGCATTAAAGTGAAGGTTATCCGCCGCCGCCTGGCACCCTGCCGACGAAATAACATGAGCATTTGGAAGGATAGCGGGCAGCGTTGCTATAATCCTGTTCATGCTGGCGCACTTACCAGCCTGGTCTTCACCTACAACTTCTCCTGCAAGCAATGGCACCGCACTGATGCCCAGATCCGTCAGGATGTTCCCGTAAACCGTTTTGACTTTCTGTGGCCAGCTGGTATCACCCGTATTTGATTCTCCCTGATGTAAGAGAATTCCTTTTATTACACCATCCTTCATCGCCACTTTAGCCATTTCTACGAGTCGGCCATACGGATTGCCATCATATTCCTTTACCATGTTTTTCAGCCAGTCGGGAGATGTTGACACATAGCTCTGGTAATTGTTCTTATCAAACAACTCTATTTTACAACCTCCCACCGAAACTTTGATGACACCTATCTTGATCTCCGACGGAAGCCCGGCGGTCATTGTCCTTCCAAAATAGTCCACAGGGGTAAGGCCGGTCCGGCATCTGCACAGAGGAGGAACAGCCGCGTACCAGTTGCCCATGGATCTCCCGAGGTCGGGACAGTCAACGGCTTGAAGTACCCTGAAGCGCTGGTTAGCTACGGTATCCTGTGCTTCAAATTTTGCATTGCCTTCCATGTTTGATTGCCCCAGGCAAAGAAATATATAGAAGTTCTTATCCTGTGAAAATGCATTGCTATTTGCAAAGAGTAAACCTGCAAATGCCAGGAGTGTCAGTTGAATGTTTTGTTTTAACCAGGCCTTCATAATTTTATTTTAGGTTTTTATTGCTGTTTAAGTTGTTGCGAGTGGTATCAGCTCATTTCTGAATGCTTTGTGCTAATTGGCTGGCTGAGCATTGAGATTATAGATAATAGTATTGCATCACAACTCTTTTCTAATATCTAGTATCTAATATCTCTTCATTAAAATCAAAACTAAGCTATAGAAGAGTAAGCCAAAGATCATCCCGTAAAAAAAGCTAGTATAAATGTCAAATGCTTCCCATGCACACGGTTTACCGAACTTCTTAAACATTGGTGCTACTTATTTATACTTTTCAACCATTTCGCCAATTATCATGGTGTTAGTTTTGGCAAAGTAAACAGCAGCCTGACTCCCTGCGGTAAAATTAAACTAACACAACACCCTAAATAGCACTTTAACAGTAATGAGAAAAAAAAGATTAAAATTTACTTTCAATCAAAAATGCCGGGGAGCGATTTTGCTGGCTGCAATGTTGTCAATATTTGATGCATCATCACAGGAGGCTAAAAAGGCAGTAAAGAATGCACCGGTTTTCAGTGAGTTCAGTTACAGAGGAGATGATCAGATATATAATGAAAATCCTCTCCAGTCAGACGAGTTCTATACGCCCCTGTTGCAGGGATGTTATCCCGACCCCAGCATTACACGGAAAGGTAACGATTATTATCTTGTGAACTCTTCATTTGCCATGTTCCCGGGTGTGCCAATTTTCCACTCCACCGATCTGGTAAACTGGAAGCAGATAGGGCACGTTCTTGACCGGACATCGCAGTTAAAGGTGCAGGATGCGGGGATCTCGTCTGGGATATACGCTCCCGATATCAAGTACAATTCCAATAATGATACCTTTTACATGATCACTACGCAGTTTGCCGGAGGAATAGGCAATATGGTGGTGAAGACAAAGGATCCGGCGAAGGGGTGGAGCGATCCTGTCAAGCTTCAGTTTGAAGGTATAGATCCGTCGCTTTTCTTTGATGATAACGGAAAAGCGTACGTTGTACATAATGATGCCCCGCCAAAAGGAAAAGCACTATATGAAGGACATCGCGTAATAAAAATATGGGAGTATGATGTTCAGAACGACCAGGTCGTTCCCGGGACCGATAAAATAATTGTCGACGGAGGAGTTGATATTTCTCAAAAGCCAATATGGATTGAAGGCCCTCATATTTACAAAAAGAATGGAAGATATTATTTAATGTGTGCTGAAGGAGGAACCGGTGGATGGCATAGCGAGGTGATTTTTGTCAGCGACAAACCTACCGGACCATTTATACCAGCTAACAACAATCCTATTCTTACTCAAAGATACTTTCCGGCTAACCGGGCCAATAAAGTGGACTGGGCTGGTCATGCAGATTTGGTAGAAGGGCCGGGAGGTAAATATTATAGTGTTTTTCTCGCCATCCGCCCGAACGAAAAGAACCGGGTCACAACAGGCCGCGGAACGTTCATCCTGCCGGTTGACTGGACCGGGGAGTTCCCTGTATTTGAAAACGGACTTGTTCCGTTAAAAACCAAATTAAAAACTCCTGCAGGCGTCAAAAATCTTACAGGTCAAAACGGCTTTTTTCCGAATGGCAATTTTACCTTTACCGATAACTTTGCAGAAAAGGTGCTTGATTACCGATGGATTGGTGTCCGGGGACCCCGCGAGGACTTTATTAGCCTCACGAAAAACGGTTTGAAGATCAATCCCTTTGAGCAAAATATAAAAGCGGTTGCCCCAACGTCGACCCTTTTTTACAGACAGCAGCATAATACCTTTGATGCAACCGTGACTATTAAATACGTTCCGGGATCTGAAAAAGAGCTGGCAGGAATTGTTTGTTATCAAAGGGAAACGTTTAATTATGTATTCGGAATTACAAAAAAGGAGAATGAATACTATTTGGTTCTGGCAAGAACTGAAAGGGGTAAAACAACGGTAATTGGAAGTGAGAAAATAGACGTCAGGAAACCGGTACAGTTGCAGGTTGTGGCAAAGGGAGATGATTATCAGTTCAACTATTCGACGGATAAAACGCAATTTAAAAACGTAGGAGGGACCGTTTCGGGCGACATATTATCAACAGATGTGGCAGGTGGTTTTACCGGTTCTTTAATCGGCTTGCATGCCACCGTCGAAAACGACATTGCTCTTTAGTAAATGCTATATTTGAAACCATAATGCAATTACGAAACCGAC
>DALYUO010000202.1:6391-8984 GCA_031981225.1 Pararcticibacter sp. | reverse complement strand
GTTTGGTTAAAATGATCGACATGCATCACAGTGCCGCTCTTTGCAGCTGGGACGAACCAATCGGCCAGGTAATTTGCTGTTTCAACACTTCCGCCTCCATTGTATCGCAGATCGACTATCAGCTCTGTAATGTTCTGACCCTGGAAACTATTCAGCACAGCGTCGAGTTGGGTTTTGAACGATGTGGGGACATCCTCATCAGAGCCCGAGATCTGAAGGAAACTGTTCAATACAAAATATCCTACTTTCTTCGATCCCACACTGAACACATTACTTGCCAGGATGGGATTGATGTTATATCGTGCTTTTGTTACGGAGACGTCAGCAATAGAGTAATCCTTTTTCCTGACCCTTAGATTTATTGTCCGGTTAGGACCAAAAAGCGCATTATTTAGAAAGTCAATATCGGCGTCAACCCGGCCATCCAGGTCGCTGTTCCCGTTTATCTCAAGGATCTGATCGCCTCTCGACAGGCCTGCTCCCCCGGCAGGAGAGCCTGGATAAACATAATTAATTCGAAGATCTTGTGGATCGTAGCCACCTTCAAGACCATTAAAACCGACAAAAAAACCATAGTCGTCGCTTATGCCCTCTCCAATTTCGTCGGACACTTCGCCTTCGTCAATGAACGAAAATTTGTCCACGGGTCTGCCAGAAGAGCTCCGTTTGTAACTCTTCAGGGCATTTATTTCGTCCTGAAAGCTCGAATACTGTCTTGGATTAAAACTTTTATAGGAAGAAGGCAGCGCATCGTTCCACAAATAAGTTTCGCGGGCATATAAGTAGATGGAATCTTTGGTAAGTTCATCTCTTGTGCCCGTTTTTGGAGGACTATCAGACGACTTTTTGCAGGCGGCAAGAGCCGACAGCATAAGCAGTCCGAACAAAAGTGGTTTGCGGAAAATCGGGTATAAACTCATTTTCTTTGTACTGTTAAGTTATACGTAATAAGTTGTAAGTTAGTAAGTATAAAGCGGCTTTAAGCTTTGTTTCACACAATTTAAGGTCACTTTATCAATATCTTAAATCTAAGGTAATGTAGGCTCTTTTTCTATTTTAACGAAATCAATGCCTGCATTTTCTGCAAAAATTGCGTCAAGTGAGTCTGCTCCTGCGACCAACACATCTTTTGCATCAAGATTATGCTGCCTCAATATCTCTAATAGTACGTCGGGAGAAGGTTTTGGTTTCACTTCATTGGTAAAATATACTCTGAGATATTTTTCCAATCCATTCCATTCTATCTGCCTGATCTTATTCAACTGCTGAACAGGGTCTCCGGCAGTTACAATAAATATCTCCTTCCGGTCAATCACTATCTCCTGCAACAGCTTCAGCATGTCGTCAAATAGTAAAAGCTTCAGCGGGAGTTGGGCCTGACGATGAAGCCGTTCGAAATTCTCTCTGTATTTTTCACTAATGCCGAACGCCTCTTTGGCTTTATCGAAAATAAGGCTTGGGCCAGCATGCTCATACGCCTTTTTAAAGAACTCGGTAAGCTGGGCGGCGGGAGGAAATGTTTCTGAATATTCCAGGAAGTTGGCAAAAAGATAGTATACCTGCAAGAGGTAATCTCTTTCAGGATATAGAACGTTATCTAGTTCGAAAACAAACGCTTTTTTTGAAGGATCAAACTCAGAATAGATTAACATTAATCAGCTGTAAATATTGCTACCCGGCTGTCCGGATGTTCATCATTAACTAAAAAAAGTCCCAGGTCGGCGTCAACAGGTAAACCGGCATGGTCGGAAAGATCAGCTTTTATCACAATCTGTCCGGGGCCATTCTTCATCTCCATTTTTTCAAGCAACGGAAGCAGCGGTACTATAACCTGGATCCCGTATTCCATGAACAAAGTCCGCGATTCAGAAAGTGCTTTAATTTCCCCTTTTCGCAGCGGAAAAACCCTTTCGATCTGCTGATCGAGGCAAATGCCGAGCAGCTCATGAGCAAAAGAAGGCGAACTTCCCTCCGATATTTTTATAAACTTCCTGTTCTTCAGCATAAATTGCGGTAGTTCGGCAGAATCGGCAAAAAAAACAGATCCCATTCCTCCTACCATCCTTTCGAGCTGATATGCTTGTGCTGTTGCTGCAGCTGTAATCAGAATATTCACTTTATTGTCCGCTAATAATTAATCCGTCTTTCATTATCACTTTTCTGTCGGCCATTTCGCCAAGATGTTCATTATGTGTTACAATAACAAAGGTCTGCGAAAACTGATCCCTTAAATCCTTAAAGAGCATGTGAAGGCTATTCGCATTTTCAGAATCAAGGTTGCCCGAGGGCTCGTCCGCCAGAACGACCGAAGGCTTGTTAACAAGAGCCCTTGCTACAGCCACTCTTTGCTGTTCACCCCCTGATAATTCTGAAGGTTTATGATCTGCTCTATCGCCTAGTCCAAGCATTTCGAGTAACTCGCGTGCACGGACCTCCGACTCTCTTTTACTCCTTTTCGCAATATATGCCGGTATACAGACATTCTCGAGGGCGGTAAATTCAGGAAGAAGGTGATGAAACTGAAAAATAAAGCCGATCCGCTGATTGCGGAAGGCGCTTAATTTTGCGGAAGACAGCGATGAAATATTGACCC
>DALYUO010000202.1:4628-6381 GCA_031981225.1 Pararcticibacter sp. | reverse complement strand
TCTCCCCTGTCGTATTTGTCGAGTGTTCCGATTATATGCAACAAGGTGCTTTTACCGGCACCTGAGGCACCCAGAATGGTAACGATCTCTCCCTTGCTCACATCCAGATCTACGCCTTTTAATATCTCCAGTTTTCCGTAAGCTTTATATATACCTTTAGCATGCAGCATAGGGCGAAAATAAACAATTCTGTGATTACGATAAGGTTCAGTGTAATCTTTTTGTCATCACTGTAATCTATTCCAAAAAACTATTAGCTTTACCCTCTGCAAACTATCAAAACAAATGAATATTCACGAATATCAAGGCAAAGCCATTCTCAAGAGCTTCGGTGTACGGGTTCAGGAAGGTATTGTTGCTGAAACTCCCGAACAAGCCGTTGAAGCGGCTAAAAAGCTGAAAGAAGATTTCAATTCTGACTGGGTCGTAGTAAAAGCTCAGATCCATGCCGGGGGCCGTGGTAAAGGCGGGGGCGTAAAGCTGGCCAAAAATCTGGATGAAGTAAAAGAAAGGTCTGAACAGATCATTGGGATGCAATTGGTTACTCCACAAACGGGTCCTGAAGGCAAGAAAGTAAATAAAGTACTGATTGCACAGGACGTTTATTATCCCGGAGAAACTGAACCTAAAGAATTTTACATGAGTGTATTGCTCGACCGTGCAAAAGGCCGCAATATCATCATGTATTCGACTGAAGGAGGAATGGATATTGAGCATGTTGCAGAAGCTACTCCTCACCTCATCTTTAAGGAAGAGATTGACCCTAAAGTGGGCCTTCGTCCTTTTCAAGCCAGCAGAATCGCTTTTAACCTGGGTTTAAGCGGCGATGCCTTTAAAGATATGACTAAGTTTGTTGCATCGCTTTATAAAGCTTACGAAACTACCGATTCTTCTTTGTTCGAGATAAACCCGGTTTTGAAGACCTCAGATAACAAGATCCTGGCGGTCGATGCTAAAGTGAACCTTGACGACAACGGCCTTTTCCGCCATAAGGACTATGCTGAGATGCGCGATACTGCAGAGGAAGATCCTACGGAAGTGGAAGCCAGCAAATCGAACCTTAACTATGTGAAACTCGACGGGAATGTCGGCTGTATGGTTAACGGGGCCGGACTTGCTATGGCAACCATGGACATTATCAAGCTTGCTGGTGGCGAACCTGCTAACTTCCTTGATGTAGGTGGTACTGCTAACGCCCAAACTGTAAAAGCTGCTTTCAATATTATCCTCCAGGATCCAAATGTAAAAGCTATCCTGATCAATATCTTTGGCGGCATTGTTCGTTGCGACCGTGTTGCTCAAGGAGTGATTGACGCATATCAGGAACTCGGAAATATTCAGATTCCAATCATTGTGCGCTTGCAGGGAACCAATGCTGAAGAAGCTAAGAAACTGATTGATGAATCGGGCCTGAAAGTTTATTCGGCTATCCTGCTGAAAGAAGCAGCTGACCTGGTTACGAAAGTTTTAAACAATTGACAGTTGACAGTTGACAATGGACAGTTGACAGTTGACAGTTGACAGTTAAAAATAAAGAAAGCGGTTCGCGAACCGCTTTCTTTATTTTTAACGCTTTAGATTTAAGAAGTTTATTATATTGACATATCCGTTATACAAACACCCGCCCTATCCTCCATAAATTGTCAATTCTCCCTTGTCAACTGTCCATTGTCCATTGTCCATTGTCAACTGTCCCTTGTCAATTGCTGACGGCTATCTTTCGTGCTGTCCAGTAGCAGAGGTAAGTTAGCGG
>DALYUO010000202.1:0-4618 GCA_031981225.1 Pararcticibacter sp. | reverse complement strand
AGCGGCGGGGCAAAAACCACATCAATGGTATAATGAACGTGTTGAACCATCACTAAAACTCCCATAAGAATGGTTGTAATTAATGCGAGCAGCTTATCCCTCTTCTTAGGAAGTAACAGGAAGAATAAAAACTGTGTAGCGGTATGTCCTGAATAAAAAAGGTCTTTGGTGACATAAGTATCCCCATAAAACATATCGGTAATAGGATCCCATATATCGATCAGGCCAGCGGGAGGATTTAACGGAACAAGAGAGATTGTGATAAAGCGGGAGATATTCAATATAATGACACCGTAAAGCAAGCTCAATAACAATGACGGCGTTTGAATAACCCTGGTCAAGGTAAATAGAGCCATGCCCCAGGTAATCATAAAAATGGGGATAGAAACATCTATGGAAGGGATGAGATTAAGAAGCGTATCGTTATAAGCGATACCCTCTCTCCTTTCAATGAACTGGTAAAACATCGGAAACACCGGAGTGAGGCACAATAGTATCACCACTGCCATCGCCAGCTTTTGCTTAAATAAAGGGGTCTGCCACGTAAGCACCCATCTCCCGGCCAGGAATACACTGCCCGGCCTTGTTCTTTTATTACTCATCAATACTTATATCACATAAAGATTATGTTAATTTTATGTGAAGGGGGACGCAAATATAATGAGTAATTTGAAATTGCAAACGAGAATGATGTCATAGTCATACTCGTTTTAGTCTTCCATTTCCAGACTTTCCCAACTTTCGCGGACATAGTAATGGAATGCGAGCCAGCTTAGGAAACCGCTTATGAAGGCTGAAGCCCATATTAACATTTCGTACGATGAGAGCCAGTAATGAGCAAATCCTATAGCTCCGGGAATCATAATCAACAAGAAAGAGACCAAAATCCTGCTGCCCGCTTTTATAATGGGCGGCTTGGAAAATGGCAAACCTTTTACCATGAACAAGGCGTTGAGCAATCCGTAAAGCAGGGAAACGAAAAAGGCAAGCAACATATCGTTTACAACCCTGGGGCCCCAGAAAAATAGAGTAAAGGCTGAAACGAGAATAAAGTAAGGAACATAATATTTTACCACTACTGCTTTAAACATGCCGCCGAGTATCCTTCCGGGCTGGTTGTGAGGAGTGGTAAAATATATCCAGGAAGCTTTATACTTATCAGAGTAGCTCACATTCTGCAATACGGTGATCAACACGAATCCGGTTAGATATGCGAGGAAGAGATACATATTCCCTCCTTTGACTTCTTCCCATCTGGTCGCGAAGGATCCTTCTCCCCTTCCGTTGATAAAGGCAAAATAAACAAAGTATACAGGCACGTAGGCAAAAGAGGGATACACCTTAATCCGAAAATCCCTGAAACGGGAGGTTAATATCCAGGTTACACGGAAGCCCGCATTTTCAATTGCATTTGGAGATATGGCATTCGCTATCCTGTTCATTAAACCAGTTCCCGATTTCATTGCCGGCTTCGGCTGCTCGTCGTTTCTGCTGCCACTGATGGCTCCAAGCTTTGTATTGAATCCTGGAGCAAGTACCTTTACCACCAGAAAAAGGCAGATAAAAGGAGTTATTACTGCGACAGCCGCCAGGATAAAGGCTCTTATCCCAACCCCTGAAGCTACTGAAAGTTCATGCAATGAAGCTACCCAAAGGGAAGGCAGAAAATAGATGCCTTTGAAGCTCAGGATATCTATATTTTTCAATACTGAGCTGTCTATCAGTCTCGGAAGCATGTAATAAAGAGCAAAGATCACTACTGAAAAGAACACCTGAAAATAAGAAATAAAATCCTTGAAGCGGGCAGGACTGGAAATCTTCAGTACCAGAAGGTAAATCATATTTACAATAAAAATACTTAATACTGTGGATATGAGGATCTCGACAATAAAAAGCAGTGAAGCAAGGATACTCTCCATCACCAGCATATAAATCAGTCCGGCAACACTGAGGGCAAAGGCCATTTTTGAGACATGAACCAGAATGTGAAGAATCCTTGATAAACTAAAAGTTGTATCATTTACCGGCTTTGGCAGGATAATATAATTATCCCTGACATCGATCAGCACATTGGTAAAGTCGGAAATAAGCGTAACCGCAAGCATTACCATAAATGCTGAAAAATAAATGGTATGGCCTGTATAGGGCTGTTTTGCCATAGGCAGAAAAAAGGCAAGGAACAAACCCGCCATTGCGAGGACAAACATGGTGATCACTGTTGAGTATTTCGACTCTTTACCTGCCTTCTGCCGGCCTACCGACAGAGGACGACGGTCGTCCATCTTCAACTTGGTTTCCAGAATGACCTTTAATTGTAATGCATCTGCACCGAACTTCCTGTAAAGAGGGGCAAACAGCATAATAAGTTTCAGAATTATTTTGTTCATAAACAGTTATCAGAAATCAGCTATCGGAGATCAGCTTTTGTTAGCAGAAAATAATAATAGTACGCTATTTAGCGAAGGGCCTGTAATATGTCTTCGGCTTCGTGACTGTTTTCTTCTTTTCCTGTAAGCCTGGCAAATATTTTTTCGAGCGTTGCACCGTGATGTTGCTTTAGCTCATCGAAAGACCCATCTGCTACGATCTGTCCGTTGTTTATCAAAAGAATACGGTCTGATACCTTCTCCACCACATCCATCATATGTGAACAATAAAAAATCGTTTTCCCCTCTTTCGAAAGCAGCGAGATCAGTTCCTTGACCATGATTACGGCGTTGGCATCGAGCCCTGATAAAGGTTCGTCAAGTATGATGATCTCCGGATTGTGGATGATTCCGCTTATCAAAAGCACTTTTTGCTTCATCCCTTTCGAGAAGGTATCCATACGCTGATTTGCGTTAGCTTCTATTCCGAATGCCCGGAGCAGCTTCGTTGCCCTCTCAAAAATATCCGGCTCTGCCATTGAATACAGCTTTCCTACAAAGTCGAGGTGTTCCAAAGGGGTCAGCACATCGTACAGTTCGGCATTTTCGGGAACATAGCCGATGAGCGCCTTAATTTCCTGAATATTGTCCTTCAGGAGCCTGCCGTTAATGCGGACGTCCCCCTGATAATCTGTTATCAATCCGGTAAGTACCTTCACTGTTGTAGATTTACCAGCACCGTTAGGGCCAATATAACCTATTACCTGTCCGGCAAAAACGTCCAGATTGATATCTTTCAGCACTTGTTTAGTGTCGTAAAATTTGTTGAGTCCTTTAATTGTAATAACGGGGGCAGGACCTTGTTCTTCCATTTTCTAAAGTCTAAGTTGAGGGAAGAAAGATAAGGTTTATCTGAATAAATTCCCCAATCCTATTCTCCAATTCTTTTTTTAGATTTGCGTCAATATGAAACGCACGAAAATTAAAGACTTATTGAATGCTACCGAATTTGGTCAGCAGGTTACTGTAAAAGGATGGGTAAGGACGTTCCGGAACAATCAGTTTATAGCTATTAATGATGGGTCTTCAATAAATAATATACAGGCGGTTGTTGATTTTACTACTACGGATGAGAGCTTACTGAAAAGACTGACCACCGGAGCTGCTGTTTCGGTTACAGGAGAGCTTGTTGAATCGCTCGGAAAAGGACAACGCGTAGAAATTAAGGTCGGGCAGCTGGAAATAATCGGCGACTGCGATGCTGAGAAATATCCTCTACAGCCCAAGAAACACAGTCTTGAGTTTTTAAGGGAAATCGCGCATCTGCGCTTCCGTACCAACACCTTTAATGCTGTATTTAAAGTAAGGAATGCGCTTGCATTTGCAATACATAAGTTTTTCAACGAACAGGGTTTTGTGTACATGCACTCCCCTATTATCACAGGCTCGGATGCCGAAGGCGCTGGTGAAATGTTCAGAGTTACGACTATTGATTTAGATAATATTCCACGTAACGAAGATGGTTCCGTAAATTACAAGGAAGATTTCTTTGGCAAGTCTACGAACCTTACCGTGTCGGGACAGCTTGAAGGAGAACTTGCTGCTTTAGCTTTCGGAGAGATCTATACTTTCGGCCCCACTTTCAGGGCTGAGAACTCAAATACTACTCGTCACCTTGCAGAATTCTGGATGATAGAGCCTGAAATGGCCTTCTATGACCTGAATGACAATATGGATCTTGCGGAAAGCCTGCTCAAATATGTGATCCGCTATGCCCTTGATAACTGCGGCGACGAGCTGGAATTCCTTAAAGGCCGTCTGCTGGAAGAAGAAAAGCAGAAACCGCAGAACGAACGTTCTGACCTGGATCTGATTAGCAAATTAAACTTCTGTCTGGAAAATAGCTTTGAACGTATCACCTACACAGAAGCGATTAACATCCTGAAAAGTTCTAAACCAAATCAAAAGAAGCAGTTTAAATATCTTATAGAAGACTGGGGAGCAGACCTGCAGTCGGAACACGAGCGTTATCTGGTCGAAAAGCACTTTAAAAAGCCTGTGATCCTGACGGATTATCCTGCCGACATCAAGGCGTTTTACATGAAGCAGAATGATGCGGATGACCAGGGCAGAAATACTGTTCGCGCGATGGATATTCTTTTCCCAGGAATCGGTGAAATTGTAGGGGGCTCGCAAAGAGAAGAAGTTCTGGAGAAACTGGAAAGAAGGATGACAGAAATGCACATCCCGGT
>DALYUO010000201.1:6325-9002 GCA_031981225.1 Pararcticibacter sp. | reverse complement strand
GCTATTTTCCGGTGACATATAATCTTCTAATAATAATCTTATATCAGGATCGTGGGGACCACACCCGATAAAAATAAAGGTATGAGTTATTGAAAGGGCATCTAATACTTGATAAAAATTACGACTATCAGTCCTAGCTTTTGAATAATCTTTTCTTGAGAAAATTAGCTTATCTGGGCTCGCGATTGTGCCATGAACCTTTAAGATAACTGGTTCTGGACGTCTAATTACATCGGCTATATCATCATCATAATATGCCTTGACACTTATATTTCCACTTGCGGCGTGTTCAGCATAAACGTCATATATCTTATCGAAGTTGGGCGTAGCGATTATCCTTGAATCAAGATTAAAGATATGTTTGTGAATTTCTGCTGATTGAAATTGCGGGGTTTGGAATTGCGATCTAACCAAAGAATTAAAGTCATCCCTTCCTAAATCTTGTCTAATAATTTCGCAAGCTGTAAGATAGTCTGCGTTGTTTACTAATGAATCAACCAACCGTTTTTTTGAAGTTTGTGAAGCGGCAAATGATAAAAACTCTTTCCAATCTTTTGGACGCTCACCTAAAGAATTTGTAGAGTTTTTTGAAACTCCGGCGCCGATAAAAAGTACGCATCGCCGACGAGCGATATCATCGATTATATCTTTATGCCAGTTAATCATTTGACTCAAGTAGGTTAGTTAGCAAATTTTCTGATATGTCTTTTATTATAGTTTCGTACTCTCTTACTTTATTGAAATGTGCTCCGACTACACCATCTTTTGCTTGTAAGCAAAAGATAGGGGTGTTGGCGTTTTGAGACAACGGCACTAAACTATGCAAACTTGGAATTTCACCGAGTTTAAAAGCTGTATTGTGCTGATTTTTGTTAAAATTATATAACTCCTTTTTGATTGTAGTAGGAATTTTCTTTATAATTTTCTCATAAGCGTTAACAGGTATTTTTTTTCCGTTTACTTTTTTAGCTGTATATTGCTGTGTCACATACCCAATAAATTGCAATTGCCAAGACACCTCCGATTCTGCAATTTTGTAACTCTCCTCTTCTTTACGTTCATATTCTGCAAGTCCCTGATCCAAGCCTTCTTTCCACTCTTTCAACGATAAAGAAATGTTTTCAATCGCCCTAAGGCTAAAAATATCTGAAGACATCGGAACCACAAAAAAGTCAGATGCTAGCAAAACAGCTCTATTTAGTGCACCAAGTGATGGTCCGACGTCGAAAATAACGTAGTCGTAATCAGTTAATCGAGATAACATATCTTTAAAAACTAAAGTAGTTTGTAAACCACGAAACTCGCCAGACCTTCCCTCTATCCAATCTTTTCCTAAAAAATCTTCCGCCAAGGATAGACGTGGATCTCCTGGAATAACGTCTACCTTAAAATTTGGACTTGTTAAAACAGGTAGATTACCTTTGATATAACCTCTTCCTCTTTGCACAGGACGTATTATATCATATATGGTACCATCAGATTTATCATAAATAGCCTCAATCTTTTCGTATGGAAAAAGATAAGCAGTAGCATTGCACTGAGGATCAGCATCAATGACGATTACTTTTTTATCCTTTTTAATTTGAAGATATGCTGCTAAATTGCATAGCAAGGTTGTTTTACCTACTCCTCCCTTGTTGTTAAATACCACTAAGGCTTCCATTGATTGACTGTGTTAATACTTATGCATTTAAATCGACATCCTAATCAAAATTAGAGTCAAGACGAATATAAACAAAAAGCTTTATCTTTAAATCGAAGGCTGTTTAAACTTGATAAATGACGGAACTTGTGAGTTTTAATGATTAGACAATACTGTTTTTTTCGCAACGCCAAGCGAAAACGCTTGTGGTAGCAGGGTAGGATTCCGCTTACCTTCCGTGGATTACTTCGTTCGTCACAATTACGAAAACTGTTAAAAGAAGCCGAAAGTTAATCCTCCGGCCTCTCCCTCGCATCGGCCATCCTTACAATCCTTGGTTCAAATTTGGCTAACACCTCCACCAAGTCGTGCTGCGCAGCCATAACGGTGTGTATATCTTTATAGGCCATTGGCGCTTCGTCCACATCGCTACCCATTAAGGTAATCCGTTTTTCAACCAGGTTGGCAGCTATAGCGGCTTTATCTAAAGTTTTAAAGGCTGCACTACGGCTCATGGCCCTGCCCGCACCGTGACTGGCAGAGTTGATGCTGGCCGCATCGCCTTTCCCACGAACTAGAAAGCCGGGTGTACTCATGCTTCCGGGGATGATGCCTAATATACCTTCGCCGGCCGGAGTGGCGCCCTTACGGTGCACCATAACTTCGGTACCGTCGGCCAGTTGCTCTTTCCAAGCAAAGTTGTGGTGGTTCTCCACCATCCTAATAGGGTTTACTCCTAATGCCCGGGCTATCTTGTTATGGATCTCGTGGTGATTGGCGCTGGCATATTCGCCGGCCAGGTTCATGGCAATCCAGTATTCCTGCCCCTCGTCCTTATCCAAGTCTAGCCAGGCCAAATGTTTCGCTTCGGCAGGGAGCTTGGTTTTGGTCATGGCTATGCGGCTGTAATAGTCGGCCACACTCCCCCCAAACCCACGCGAGCCGGAGTGA
Source organism: Pararcticibacter sp. (assembly GCA_031981225.1). Taxonomy (GTDB): domain Bacteria; phylum Bacteroidota; class Bacteroidia; order Sphingobacteriales; family Sphingobacteriaceae; genus Arcticibacter. The sequence goes on along the minus strand of DALYUO010000201.1, from coordinate 6,409 downwards.
GAAAGCAAAGCCAAGTACTTACCGGCCGGGATGTCAGACAAAGGGCCTTCGGCGATGTTGAGTTCGCCCCATTCTACAAAGTGG
>DALYUO010000201.1:1766-6315 GCA_031981225.1 Pararcticibacter sp. | reverse complement strand
TTCAATCAACGAATCAACTTGGTTTCGCCCCAGGTTTTGCTGTCAAATAGCGAACTGTCAAAGTACGATTTCGTAGTACATCCCATCCCGAAGTATGTGTTATCGATCAAAATGTTCTTCAACTTATCGGTTTCTTTATCGATAGCTTCAGCGGGCAAATCAAAAATGCTCAAACACATACGGCAGGCAATATCCACACCCACTGCAAAGGGGATAATGGTATTGGCCGTAGTAGCCAAAACGCCGCCAATAGGCAGCCCGTAACCCTGGTGTGCATCAGGCATTAAGGCACCGGCAACAGAAATTGGTAATTGTACCGCAGTACGCATCTGTGCTAATGCACCCACCTCAATATTTTCTAAACCCCATACCGGAAAGTCCGCTATTTCTTCTTTCAGTTTAAAGTTGCTGCGTTGCTGCTTCACAAACTTGCCATCTTTACGCATGGCAATCACATCTTCGGCAAGGTTTTTAAACTTGCCGCCTTTCTTTAACGCGTAAGGCATTGGGTCATCAATCAACGCTTCTAAATTGGCCAATATCTCGGACTTTGCCATTACATTGTGTTTTAGCAAACCGTTAGCCACGCGACTAAAGTTTACCAATACATCCACATCGTTAATGCCTAACGCCTTTAACTCGTTGTTGCCAATTTTTTCCTTTTCCATAATATTATACTAAAGGTATGATTTAACAATTAAAAATCTCCGGGCCAGGAACCCTCTCTCCAAATCGAGAGAGGGACGTCCGTAAACGCGTTCAGCCTTTCGACAGTACAAAGAGAAATATCGAGTACGCAGCGTATTTGCGCAGTAAAAAATATTTTATAAATTCATATAATATTTCACCCGATGCCAGTTAACCGCAATGCTCTGATCCGCTACCGCACTATTGACCAATGCCTGCAAAACCGTTTTAAGAAATGGACACTGGAGGACCTGATTGCTGCCTGTGGCGATGCTCTTTACGAATATCAGGGCATTGATACAGGTGTAAGCCGCCGCACTATCCAGGCCGATATTGAAATGATGCGTAGCAATAAGCTTGGCTACGAAGCCCCAATTATTGTCACCGATAAGAAATACTATACCTATAGCGATAAAAATTACAGTATTGCCAACATCCCGCTGAACCAGCACGATATGCAGGTGCTAACCGAGGTATCCAGCCTGCTTAAACAGTTCAAGGGCTTTAACCATTTTACTGACCTGAATGAAATGGTGAGCAAACTTGAGGATAAGATTCATACGCAAAAAACGCATAGCATACCGGTAATTGACTTTGAGAAGAACGATAACCTAAAGGGGTTGGAGTGGATAGAGGTAATCCGTAAGGCTATTGTGATGAAAAAGACGATATGTGTTACTTATCAGTCTTTTAAAGCGCGTGATGCAAGTACATTTTGCTTCAGCGGATATCTACTAAAAGAATACCGTAACCGTTGGTTTGTGCTGGGACGGTCGCACCAACGGCATGGACCGTTGTTAACTCTCGCATTGGACCGCATTCAAACCATTGAAGAGCATGCCGATGAGTACCGTGAGAATACGGCGCTTGACCTGAGTACTTATTACAATGATGTAATTGGTGTCACCAAAACACCTAATCAACGTGATTGTGAGGTAGTATTTTGGATCGATAATAATAATGCGCCGTATGTAATCACCAAGCCATTGCACCATACGCAAAAGCTTCTAAGTGAAGACGAAAACGGCAAAATTTTTAGTATACGGGTCATTCTTAATTTTGAATTGGAGCGGGAACTTTTAGGCTTTGGTTCCAGGATGAGAGTATTGGGACCGAGAATATTAGTTAAACAGATCAAGAAACAGCTGTATGAAACGTTAGAGAGTTATAAGGTGCCAGAGAAAGAATCTTAGGGTATTTTGGCTGATTAAATAATGAGTGGATGATTTTTTTCTTTAATGCTTCTTCCATCTTTACTACTCCATAATAAACCTATTGTATGGCACTTTTATTCATCTTGTCAATATGATTTTATATCTCTATTTTTGATATGCATTGACAGCAAATACAAAGCCAGCACTGCGAAAATAGTTCATTAAGAAGTTTTTCAAAAAATGCCCTAATTCACACCCTCATTACTGGGCCAAGAAGAACGGCATTGTAAATCAATAATTTAGAGCGTTGCGGATGCATCCTGCCATCCCGACATCAGAGACCCTCAAAGGGGTTCAAAACCCTCTAAATTGTATGATTTAAAGGGTTTTTTTGTTTTTATGTCCACTCTGGAAATTGAGAGATATTCAGATCTAAAGCTGCAATTGCTTCCATTTCAGACTTACTAAGCTTAAAGTCGAAAATGTTTAAATTCTCAATCATATGTGCTCTTTGAACAGTTCTGGGTATAGCAACTACACCACGTTGGTAATGCCACCTTAAACTTACCTGAGCATTGCTTTTATTGTGGGTTTTCCCAATATCAGCCAAAGTTTGATTAGTAAAAAGTCCGTTTCTACCTTCTGCAAATGGTGCCCAGGCTTCCATTTGTACTCCGTTTTTCTTCAAATCATTATATGAGTCCATCTCCTGAAAGAAAGCATGAGTTTCGATTTGATTTACTGCCGGTTTGATTTTCGCCACTGACATTAAGTCGTTATATTGAGCTGAGGTAAAATTACTTATTCCGATAGCTTTTATTTTTCCCTCTTTGTAAAGCTCTTCCATCATTCTCCACGAACCCTTAAAATCTCCTCTTGGTCGGTGAATCAGGTATAAATCTAAATAATCTGTGCCCAGTTTCTTTAAAGAGGTTTCGAAAGCTATTTTTGCCTTTTCATACCCAGCATCATCTACCCAAACTTTTGAAGTTATAAAAAGTTCTTCTCTTTTTATACCGCTTTGTTTAATTCCTGACCCAACAAATTCTTCATTTCCGTATCTGCTTGCCGTATCGAAAAGGCGATACCCTACAGAAATAGCTTCAGCCACAGAACGTTTACATATGTCACCTCTTAATGAATAGGTGCCAAAGCCAAGAATTGGCATAAGTAAACCGTTATTTAGTTTAACGGTTGGAATTGAGCTCTTGTTTTTTATAGGATTTGAAGCACTATATGCATTATCGCCCAAAAAGGGTAAAAAGATTGCAGAAGTTGCAAGTACTGCACTTTTTTGTAAAAAATCGCGGCGTTTGATTTGGTTTTGTTTATTCTTGGTGTCCATCATGTTTTTATTAACTCGGGTTTTATTTTCACTGCCTAACAGCCTGCAACTCACTTTTTACTGCTATAAATGTAGAAATATATTCTCTTTAAAGAATAACTATGAGAATGAATTATATGTTATCGACGGCAGACGGACATTGCGCTACTCCTTCACACCTTTCTCCATAGATGCTATACTGGCAGTCAACGGCTGTCTGATATACCCAGGGAAAGACTTCAATGCCTCACTGAGCCTCTTCAGGTTCTGCCTCGCTTCCTGCGTATGCTGATTTTCAAGGAGGTAATGGTTGTAGTGCTGAGCAAGAAATACAAACCGAACCCGGTTTAAAAGGTCGAGCGTTCCAGTATTGATTAAGCGTTCAATCTCTTCATAAACCTTCTTCCTGCTCTCCAGCTCCGCCATTGCCCTGCCGACGCGCTGCACGTCGCCTTGATAGTGGTTGGTCGAAAGGTTCTTTGCAACTATCAAAGTTCCGGGAATGAGATATTCAAGCCTTGTTCCAAGCAGTTCGAGTTCCCTGGCATAGGTTTTCCTTCCCGGCTCGGCATAACTCCCGTCCGATACGCGGCTGAACCGGTCGTTAAGAATGTTCAGGTGAGAACGCAGAAATATTTCCATGCAACAGGTTTCGCCGGCAAGTCTGGCAATATTGGCTGCATGAACGATGGGCGCATTATCCATACTGCAACCACCCATTACTACCCGTTTTCGCTTTAGTGCCAGTGCAGCGGACGGCGATATGTATTTCTCTACATAATTTTCTAACTCGTCCATCGAACTGTGACTCACGGTATCCTTTTCGGACACCTCTTTATAAGCTGCATTTAAAAGCGTCCGGAACTCTTCTGTTTTTGAAAGTGTTTCATCCACATACCTTGTCCTGGCCTCTTCCCAGGCATTAAAATCTTTATAATACTGCTCGATGCTACTTTGACTTGTATCGTTTTTCCATTCGGGCTTACCAGGAAAATTATGAGTCAGCTTTATTAGCTTAGCTACAACGGGGTTAACACCATACCTAAAGAGAGCCGATTTGCTGGTGGCTGTGTTAGTGAAAATTGTGGTGTTCGTGTCTATCAGATGATCTGTGTATCGGATACAGGTAACAGCAGCAAGAGGCAGCGGTTGCGGCTTTAACTCCTTTCTGATAAACAGAGCACAGATGCTTTCCTCACTATAGCTTGTCTTGGGGAAATGAGAGTACACCCATTTGCCGCTTAAATTCCGGGTGTAGTTTTCCGGATCTTTAGTCTCTACAGTTGAAAGACGGTCCCTGCCCATTTCTAGCGGATAGAAGGAAACTCCCCGGGCTGTCTTCGACTTAATAAAGTAAGCGGTGTCAACTTTCTCCTTCTCCTTC
>DALYUO010000201.1:1346-1756 GCA_031981225.1 Pararcticibacter sp. | reverse complement strand
GAAGTGCAGCTACCGTCTTCCATCCCGCATTCCCGTCAATAAGCTTCTTTATTCGGGCTACATTTATTCCTTCTACTTCCAGATATGCCGCGACGCCCTGTGGAACTGTAAAGAGAGTTTTGCTAGCTGCCTTGGGATCAAAGCTTTCATTTTTTAATTCGATCTCCTCTTTAAGCCGCTTCATTGCTTGTTCAGAGTACAAAAGTTTGGAGGGTTCGTCTCCATCGCCTTTGATGGGCTTGAATGAAAAAAGGAGAACAGGGAGTGTGAGAATGCAAATTATAAGAGTGTTTAGCTTTTTCATGCGACCGGTTTTAGGTTTAAGATGACAATTATAGAAATTTTCCATAAGATTTAGACAAATAAAAGAGGGGTGAAAATTGGTAAAAAACCTATAGAATGCCTGACCA
>DALYUO010000201.1:0-1311 GCA_031981225.1 Pararcticibacter sp. | reverse complement strand
GATTTGTCAGACAGTGTACCCCTATTGGCCTCCCTGAGGTCCCCATGCGAAGTTGAATAGATATCCCAAGATTGACAGGAAATGACCCATTCTACAACACTCCCATTCCATCCGCCACTCTGCACGCTTCCAGCGCATTCGTGACGTTCAGCTTTTGAAAGATGTTTTGCCGGTGCCGGTTCACCGTGTGGATGCTGAGCGATAGTTTTTCTGCAATTTCTTTGCTTCTGCGACCAAGCTTGATTAGCTGGAGAATTTCCTTTTCCCTTGCGCTGAGCATCTCATTGAAGCTGCGCTCCTCAGGATCTATGATTGCTCCTGTTCGTGTATTAAGGATAACTCCTCTGGGTACTTCAAACTCCGGGTGGTCGTAGATGATGTGGTATAAGCAAAGTGCCAGCCAGGCGCTGCCATCAGCAGAGCTGCTGATGTACAATAGCCGGTGCTCCAGCAATAGCTGTTTTCCCTCGCTGTTGCGGGTCCTTAGCTTGGTGATCACCCGGTAATCCGGGCGTTCAGCTACCTCTACCGAATTCAGTAGTTGAAAAAACTGGAACTCCAGCCTGTACTTCTTTTGCAGATCTTCCGCATGTACACGGCTCAGCAGCTCATCCTCCCAAATGGAATTGATCTCCGTTTCTCTCTTCTGAAGACCCAGCCGCTCTGCCGCTGCCCCATAATAAATGTAGCTTCTCCGGGCTTTCATGTCGCTCAGCACGCTGATGCAGTTTTCAAGTCTCGAGTACAAATGGGCGATGAGCTTAGCGTTTTCCAGTTGTGAATTCAGATCGGCCTCCGGGGCAAAAGATTGCGAAAGTAATTTATTATCAAGAAGTTTACGGATGTTTTCCATATTGTGTAATGGCTATTAATAACCATTGAATCCGGCGTAAATGCTGGATAAATTGCGAACATACAAAACTTAAAGCGATACGACTATTTCTAATCAACGACAAAACAATGAAAAAGATTTTTTTCACAGTAAGCCTGCTCCTCGCCCTTAATCAGATGAAAGCACAACGCCTCGACAAAATGATTTGGTACAATGAACCCGAGCGCTGGGAAATCAAAAATAACAGCTTGATCATGCAGGTAACGCCCAAAACCGATTACTGGCGGATATCCCATTATGGTTTCACTGTTGACGACGCTCCTTTTTATTATGCAAACTATGGGGGAGAGTTCGAGGCAAAGGTGAAACTGACGGGCGCTTATAAAGCCCGCTTCGATCAGATGGGACTAATGATCCGCACCGACCATGAAAATTATATTAAGACGGGAGTGGAGTTTGTAGACGGAAAGTTCAATGTC
>DALYUO010000200.1:4807-9024 GCA_031981225.1 Pararcticibacter sp. | reverse complement strand
TCGTTCTGTCGTTATTCCATAAAAAGCTGTCGCCTGCTTTACATTACCTTTGGTTTCATAATATAGCAATGCTGAAAAGAGGTTCTTCTTGCCATCTCGAAGGCTTCTTCAGAGCCTAAAAGAACTTATCCTGAATCATTTTCAATTTTTAGCCCTCAATTTTCAATTCTTGTTATATTTGCGTTTATGAGCATTTTATCAAACCGTATTAACAACCTGGCTGAGTCTGCAACCATTAAAATGGCAAAACTCGGTAGAGAATTAGCAGCTAAAGGTGTTGATGTAATCAGCCTTAGTTTAGGAGAGACAGATTTTTACACACCTGATTTTGTAAAAGATGCTGCGAAAAAAGCAATTGACGAGAATTATTCTTATTATTCGCCTGTAGCAGGCTATCCTGATTTAAGAAACGCTATTGCTGAAAAGCTGAAGCGCGAAAACAATCTCGACTATACCTTTGACCAGATCGTTGTTTCTACGGGTGCTAAACAAGCCCTTACCAATGTCATTCTCTGTCTGGTTAATCCGGGAGATGAAGTGATTATTCCTACTCCATACTGGGTTTCGTATTCTGAACTTGTGAAACTGGGAGAAGGAGAATCGGTATTTATAGACGCAAGTATAGAAAGTGATTTCAAAATCACTCCGGAAGAACTCGAAGCCGCAATAACGCCTAAAAGTAAGTTGTTCATGTTCTCGTCCCCTAACAATCCTACGGGAACAGTTTATACATATGATGAGCTGGCTGCTCTGGTAAAGGTGTTTGAGAAATACCCTGATATTTACATTATCTCTGACGAGATCTACGAGCATATTAATTTTACCGGCAGGCATGTATCTATTGCTGAGTTTGACAGCATTAAAGACCGCGTAATTATTATCAACGGGCTTTCAAAAGCATATGCAATGACTGGATGGCGCCTTGGCTTTTCTGCCAGCAACAAAGAGATTGCAAACGCATGTGATAAACTTCAGAGCCAGGTAACATCCGGAACCTGTTCTATTACTCAAAGAGCGGGCGTTGCTGCCTACCACGGAAGCCTCGACAGTGTGCACGAAATGCAAAAAGTTTTCCTTGAACGTCGCAATCTTGTATTCGACCTCCTGAAGGAAATTCCGGGCATGAAGGTTAATCTCCCCGGCGGTGCCTTCTATTTCTTCCCTGATGTAAGCTCTTTTTTCGGAAAACAGACCGAAGATGGCGAAGTTATTCAAAACTCAGACGACCTCGCATTATATATTCTAAATACAGGACATGTTGCCGTAGTGAGCGGAGACGCATTTGGTGATCCTAAATCCATAAGGATCTCATACGCTGCCTCGGAAGAGAAACTAAGAGAAGCAGCTTTACGAATTAAAAATGCACTAGCTAAGCTTAAATGAAGGACTTTTTCAACCGGTTTGATGGACTCAATATCCTGATAATCGGAGATGTAATGATGGATTCTTACCTCTGGGGAAGCGTAGAGCGCATTTCCCCGGAGGCTCCTGTTCCGGTTATCTCGGTTAAGAAGAAAGAAAACAGGTTAGGCGGCGCCGCTAACGTAGCGCTGAATGTTCAATCGCTGGGGGCCACACCTCTCATATGTTCTGTTATCGGAACAGATAGCGAGGGCGATAGCTTCTTACAGCTTATGGAAGCGCAGGGACTATCCTCTGATGGCCTTATCAGACTGAACAGCAGACCCACAACAGTAAAAACCCGCGTTATTGGTCATAATCAGCAGATGCTTCGTATCGATGCTGAAACAGATGAAGCTTTGACGTTTCAAGAGACGCAGATACTTTTATCTAAGGTACTTGAAATTATAGGCAAGCAAAAGATTGATGCTATCATCTTCGAAGACTATGATAAAGGTGCCATTACTGAGGAGCTTATCAGCAGCGTGGTGTCAGAAGCACAACGAAGAAATATCATCACTGTTGTCGATCCGAAAAAGCGTAATTTCCTGTCGTATAAAGGTGTCACCCTTTTCAAACCAAATCTGAAGGAGTTAAGAGAGGGTCTCAAGGTAGACGTCAACACAGCCAAGGCAGGCGACCTTGAAAAAGCCGCTGTAAATTTGCGGGAGCAATTAAACAGCAGGATGATCATGGTCACCCTTTCTGAACTTGGTGTTTTCATTATGTCGGAAAACGGACAAAGGATCATCCCGGCACATATCCGAAAGATCGCCGACGTTTCAGGCGCCGGAGATACGGTGATAGCGACTGCTTCACTTTGTCTTGCTGCTGGCCTTGACGAGTTTAAAACAGCGGCTATAGCGAATCTCGCAGGCGGACTCGTATGTGAGCACGTTGGTGTTGTCTCTATAGACAAGGAGCGACTGCTGAAAGAATTGGATAAGGTGTTTGAGTAGAGTTGAGTTTGGAGATTTGAGTTTGGAGATTTGAGTTTGGAGATTTGAGATGTGAGGTAATAGTACTGAGACTATAGAATTAGTACCGAATCTCTGATGTTTCGTTCGATGAGAATAGTCGCATATTTCAACCCCTCACATCTCACATCTCAAAAAACTTACTTACTCCTTATCGCCTCAACCGGATCCAGACGGGATGCCATAAAGGCCGGTATAATGCCGGAGATTAATCCAATAGAGGTTGAAAGTATAAACATCAGAATGACCTTACTCACGTCTACAATTATATTAAGATCAGCGAACGTTTTAAAAATAAACGCCAGCATATAAACAATTCCCAGCCCAATAAAGCCACCCATAAGGCATAACATAACTGCTTCTATCAAGAACTGTAGAAGAATGAAATAGTTCTTGGCACCGAGCGACTTTTGTATACCGATAATATTGGTCCGCTCTTTCACAGATACGAACATGATATTGGCTATACCAAAGCCACCCACCAGAATTGAAAAGATCCCTATAGCTGCTCCTGCTGTATTCAGAATCTTAAACATTTCGTCCAGCCCGGCTGTAAGTATTGTAGATTTATTCAGAGCAAAATTATCAACCTGGGTAGGACTAAGCCGACGAATTGAACGCATTACTCCCCTGAGTTCGTTTTCCATCTCGTCCACAGGAACCCCGGGTTTACCTTTGACAGAAATCTCAGGGTTGTAGTTTGCATCCTGAACATTAATAATGTTCCTTGCAAAATATAATGGTAAGAGAACCGTCTTATCGGCAGAAGTCCCTAGCATGTCCTCTCCTTCTTCCTTAAATACCCCGATGACAGTTACTTTACGGCCCATTACGTTTGCAACTTTACCAGCAGCCTGCTGATTAGGAAACAAGCCCTCGGCAATAGAGTGACCGATCACAGCGACAGCACTGCCATATTTTGACTCCGCCTCGGAGAAGTAGCGGCCTTCTTCCAATTCGAAGTTCCAGGTTTTATAATACTCGTGTGTAACAGCAGAAACCTGGGCACCCTCAACTGTATTACTCTTAAATTTAATAGTCCGGTTGCCTGCGTATACCCAGTATGATACTGCTTCGGCATTGGTCGCTCTCTGTTTCACTTTTTCAAAGTCACGAAGCGTTGGCACGGGGCGATTCATATACTTCCACCATGCATAATCGCCTCCAAACTCCCATGGCCACTTCTGAATATAAATCGTATTGCTGCCCAGCTTATCGACGCTGCTTTGAAGGTTATTACGTAGCGTATCAACAGCTGAGAAAACGCCAATTATCGTCATGATACCAATAGTGATACCAATTAATGATAAAAATGTACGTAACTTATTCTGCCTTAACGACGAAAAAGCAAAACTAAAACTTTCACCTAAGAGCCTGAGGAATATCATACTTTCTTAAGATTGCAAGAATAAAAGAATGTTACACAAGTACTGCTTTTTCTCATCATTGCAATCAACAAAAACAAACTCCGGTAAGATAAGGTATTAGAATTAATTTTCACTAACTTTGCGCCCTAAAATATTTTTTATATATATGAAATTATCCCAGTTCAAATTCAATTTACCAGATTCTTTAATTGCTCATAGTCCTTCTGATCAGCGCGATGAAGCACGTTTAATGGTACTTGACCGAAACACGGGAGCTATAGAACACAAGATTTTCAAAGATGTTCTTGACTATTTTGAAGAGAAGGATGTAATGATCCTGAACAACACAAAGGTTTTTCCGGCCAGGTTATATGGCAACAAAGAGAAAACAGGAGCAACGATTGAAGTTTTCCTCCTGAGAGAACTCAATAAAGAACTACGTTTGTGGGATGTACTGGTAGACCCTGCGCGG
>DALYUO010000200.1:1634-4797 GCA_031981225.1 Pararcticibacter sp. | reverse complement strand
TTGGAGACGATGATCTTCTGGTGGCCGAAGTTGTCGACAATACAACATCCCGTGGTCGCACCATCCGCTTCTTATTTGATGGCACAGACGAAGAGTTTCGCAGAAACATTGAGATTTTAGGCGAGACTCCCCTTCCAAAGTACATCAAACGAAAGGCAACTGCTGAAGACAAGGAGCGCTATCAAACCATCTTTGCTAAACACGAAGGAGCTGTTGCCGCACCTACTGCAGGCTTGCATTTTAGCAGGGAGCTAATGAAGCGACTGGAGCTAAAAGGCGTTGAATTTGCCGAAGTGACGCTACACGTGGGACTTGGAACATTCCGCCCCGTGGAAGTTGAAGACTTGACCAAGCACAAGATGGATTCAGAGCAATTCATTATAGAACAGAAGTCGGCTGATTTGGTTAATAATGCAATCGAAAACAAACAGCGCGTTTGTGCGGTTGGCACAACCAGCATGCGTGCCATAGAGTCGGCGGTTTCCGCCAATAAAACTCTTAAAGCGGCAAACGACTGGACAAGCAAGTTCATTTTCCCTCCATATGAATTTAGTATTGCGAATACTATGATCACTAACTTCCACACGCCGGAATCAACTTTATTAATGATGATTTGTGCTTTTGGCGGATATGAGAATGTAATGAATGCATATGAAGTAGCTGTAAAAGAAAAGTACAGATTTTACAGCTATGGCGATGCAATGCTGATCATATAGTATAGAGCCGCATCTTTAAAACCTCATGAAGTTTTATGCGATTATTGTAGCCGGAGGTTCGGGAAGCAGGATGAATTCGGAGATACCGAAACAATTCATCCCGCTTCTTGGAAAGCCGGTTTTAATGCATACAATCGAGGCGTTCTATTACTCTGAGCTGAGACCAGAGATCCTGCTGGTATTAAGTCGGAATTTCCATCCATTCTGGAATGAACTTTGCCTGAAATATGATTTCTCAATCCCACATCAGGTGATAGAGGGGGGGGCTGAAAGGTTTTACTCGGTTAAGAACGCTGTGGATACGATCGATGACGAATCTGTGATAGCTGTTCATGACGCTGTAAGGCCGGTGGTTGACAATGAACTAATTACGCGTTGCTTTAGTGAAGCTCAGGTTCACAAGGCTGTAGTTCCTGTAATTGAAAGCAGGGATTCGCTGAGAAAAAAAGAGAATGATACTACATCAGCAATTGCAAGGGAAGAAATTCTTATAGTACAAACGCCGCAGGTGTTTGAATCGTCATTACTAAAGAAGGCCTATGAGCAGAATTATTCTAAAGATTTTACAGACGATGCCTCTGTAGTTGAAAAAGCCGGTGGAAAGATCCATATTACATCCGGCGACTTCAAAAACCTAAAAGTCACCTATCCTGAAGACCTCGAAGTGGCTTCACTTTTTTTAAAGATACAAGCACAAAAAAAATCAGGTTTATAGCCTGATTTTTTTGTGTTTGTATTTCCAGGCTTATGCAGCACCACGTATAACACGCAGTAAAATAGCAATGATAGCTATTACCAACAGAATATGTATAATGCCGCCTGTAGCATATCCTCCGAAGAAACTCACAGCCCAGATAATTACCAGGATAACTGCGATTAAATAAAGTAGATTTCCCATAGTGTTATGTTTTAGTTCGTTATAAATATAATTTTATATCATAAGAATAATAAAATTGAACTAATTGTTTATAATAAATGAAAATTCTTCGGTAAGATTAAGCTACAAGCAAAAAAGCCCTGCCGGAGGGCGGGGCTTTAATATTCGTCTTCGTTAAAGAAGAAATCGTCTTTTGTGGGATAATCGGGCCAGATCTCCTCAATATTTTCATATGGTTCACCGTCGTCTTCAAGTGCCTGCAGGTTTTCAATAACCTCAACAGGAGCTCCTGACCGGATCGCATAATCTATCAACTCATCTTTAGTTGCAGGCCATGGAGCGTCTTCCAGGTGCGATGCTAATTCTAATGTCCAATACATATTTCTTAGAATTTATGATTTTTAAATTTTCGCAAAAGTATAATAAAAATAATAAGCTTTTAAAATAAAAATTACCTACGTTAATATCGGGGAAGCCACTTCGTTTCTTCGATTTCGTTGTCTGCACACAGTTTTCGTGCCAACACAAAAAGATAGTCGCTTAAACGGTTAAGATATACTAAAATTAACTCATTAACGGGGCTCTCCTCTGACAAATTAACAGTAACACGTTCGGCACGACGGCAAATACACCGCGCGATATGGCAAAAAGATACCACAGTAAGACCGCCTGGCAGTATAAAGTGTTTTAAGCCGGGCAGGTCTTCTTCCATCTTATCTATTTGCGATTCAAGCAGGGCTACATCCTCCAATAAAAGGTCGGGAACCTTCATCCGTGACTTTTCAGGGTCAGCAGCCAGGGCCGAGCCAATAGTAAACAGCCTATCCTGAATTTCTTTTAAAACCTCTTTTTGATTGTCAGAAATTTGCTGATCGCGAATGAGACCAATATAAGAGTTTAACTCATCGATAGTGCCGTACGACTCTATACGTAAATTATATTTAGGGACCCTCGTTCCCCCGATTAAAGACGTGTATCCCTTATCTCCGGTTTTAGTATAAATTTTCATACGAGCTTAATGCAAAAAAAAGAACTTTCCGTTCCTTTTCTATAAATGTGGAAAAATAGATAAATGTTAATTTCTGGTGAACTTACGGCTATATCCCTTCAAAATCAGTACCTCTATCGCGCAGTTCATTTAAACGGGGAGATATAAGTTTTATATGTTCGTTAGGGTAATCGTTTTCAATAAGGCCATCGCGCATTCTGACTATGCGGTGAGCATGCTGAGCTATATCTTCTTCATGCGTCACCAGAATAATAGTATTTCCCTTTGAATGGATCTCTTCAAGCAGCGCCATAATTTCCACTGATGTCTTAGTATCAAGATTACCTGTGGGTTCGTCTGCAAGAATAATAGAGGGATTATTTATAAGAGCACGTGCCACAGCCACCCGCTGACGCTGCCCTCCCGACAATTCATTGGGCTTATGCTCAGCGCGATTTCCCAGTCCTACGTTTTCGAGAGCAACTTTAGCACGTTCTTCACGTTCGTTCCTGCGAATTCCGGCATACACCAATGGAAGCGCAACATTATCGAGTGAAGTAGACCGCGGCAGAAGATTAAAGG
>DALYUO010000200.1:0-1624 GCA_031981225.1 Pararcticibacter sp. | reverse complement strand
TGAAATACGAAACCGATTTCTTTATTTCTTACTTCGGCTAGCTCGTTATCACTCATTTCGCTCACCCTGATGCCGTTTAGCACATACTCGCCTTTTGTAGGGGTATCGAGGCAACCTAATATATTCATTAGTGTAGATTTACCCGAGCCTGAGGGCCCCATCAGGGCTACGAATTCGCCTTTTTCGATATGTAATGTTACTGATTTTAAAGCATGAATTACTTCTGCACCGATTACATACTTTCTGCCTACGTCAGTAATCGAGATGAGGGGCTGTTGTTGCATATGAATTAGATTTCGCTGATTGACTTTTGTTACAATACTGCATTCAGGATTTATCAATCACTTTAGCAACCTTGAAGTATTGTCCGTCGTGTACCGGAGCATTTTGTAAAGCCTCATCTGTGGTGATATCCATCTTCACTTTGTCGTCCCTGAATACATTTACCTCATCGGTAAGATATATCAGAGGCTCTACACCGGTAGTATCCAGCTCATTGAGCTTCTCCATAAAACTGAGAATATTGTTCATGTCCTGCAGCAAGGATTTTTCTTCACTTTCGTTTACCTCAAGTCTGGCGAGATGAGCGATTTTCGCTATTGTTTCTTTATCAAGTTTCATTCTTTTCTAATCTTCCCTTTATAATATCGTGTACTTTTCGGCCCAGCAAGTCGGCGTCATCAACCGTTAATCCGGCTGTTTCTATCTGAGAATGTACACAAATATGGCAAATTCCCGGTCTACTTCCATATTCAGATCCATCATCCCACATTTTTTCCCATGCGTTGATTATGGAGACAGGTATAACTGGTATCTGATGTTCTATTGCTAGTCTGAAGGGACCATTTTTAAACGTACTTAACGTTGGGGGGTAAGTATCGGGGATCTTCCCTTCGGGAAATATAACCAGACTCATCCCATTTCTAATATATTCATCAGCCCTTTTAAAGGCCCTGAACGACGACATTTTGCTTTCACGGTTTACCGGGATATCTATCGTTTTAAAGAACAATCCCGTCACAGGATTATTTAGCAGCTCTTCTTTGCCGAGGAAGGCAAAATTCGATTTTACCATAAGCGTGATAGCCGTGATGTCAAGGATGGAAGAGTGATTTGCGCAGATAATATACTTTCCCGACCAGTCTATTGGTTTCTCAAATGAAAAACTATAGAAAAAGCCCGCAACGGCCGAACTTATAAAGCCGTATATCCGCCGCGTTCTATTTAGACCGGCAAAGCGTTCGCGTTTACGCGAGAAATAATAAAGGAAGGGATAATGTAAAATAAAAAAGAAGACTACACTGCCCACGTAGAGGTACCGATGTATCTGCTTTAAAAATCTCTTCATTCAGGTTCAAACTTAGATAAATTGCTTTTATCTGCAAAATACATAAACCGCATTTAAGTATGCTATCCGCTTCGCACCCGCTTTTGAAATGGTTCAGCATGGTAAGCACTTACTTAGCGACCATGCTTTGTCTTCCTCCCGTGCTTTTTCGGGAAAAACCGAAGAAGCACGGGAGGGAGCGGCAAGGTGCACAGAAGATAGGCAAACTCCGTTCAGGCAAATGTCTTGTCCTGAAATAGCTATACAGGTTAATGAGTAAATCCTGAATTAATTATA
>DALYUO010000199.1:5756-9112 GCA_031981225.1 Pararcticibacter sp. | reverse complement strand
ATAGCGTATTCAAAAAACTACTATTAACCAAACTCTTAGATAAAAGCCCATTAAAATGAAGATGAGACGGCCTGCTATTGGTTATTTTATTATATAATCTGTCGTTTTCTATGTAGAAATCATCCAGCATCCTGCTAATTTCTTCATTAAATAACGTCTCCTTGTCTTGCGCGACGTTGCCAAAAATATCAATCCGGTTTACAAAGGTCTGGAATATAGAACAGCTGCAATCCAGGCATATTTCTTCCCTGTTATGAAGATATATTTTTGTCCAGACAAACTGGTTACTCCAAAGATAGTTGTCTTTTCCTGGCGAAAACGCTGTTGAAACAACGGACTCAAATTTATCAAACAGATTTAACAGGGCAGAAACTGTACCCATATATCCACCTGAATTGAGATACTGGAATTTTGTTTTACCAACGCCATACTCTGCACTTAAAGCCTGTTGCGGATAACAATTAATTTCGGATGAAAAGACTACCGGCATTCCGAAGGAACGATAGTTGTTTAATATCTCTTCCTCATCCGACACAAACAATGCATCATAGCCATCGGTAAACAAGACGACTTCGTCCGGGTCCAACGTCTCCAGATACATCCTGACATAAACATCTTTTAATCTGTGACTGCTCCAACCGCTTCTATGGATCAATGTTTTTAGCTTTAGACCATAGTAATCACATGATGCCGAAAGCAATTTATATCCCGGATGCTGATTGTCGGATATACAAGTTATAATAATCATAAACCATTTGTTTTGTTAAGATATAACGACCATGTCGTCTTTAACGAAGTTTTTAAAAACCAGATCCTTCCCGAACCCGTCCGGATTCACATAAATGAGCTTATTCCGTAAATTGCTATCCATAATGAATCTGTTTGTAGTCTCACAATAAAAAAGCAACACGTGTTCCTGGAACCCAGGCGACTCAATTCTATAAAAGGTAGGGCCACTCTTGTTTACCTCTACAAGATTACCGTCATGTTTAATATCAAATGTCCTCACCGTATTTGTTAAGTTCTTCAGTATTAGTAGGCCGTCATGGGTAAAAGACTCATAGGTTATCCATTCATTCCCTGCAACTGAAATCTCATATTTGTTAAAAGTTCTATTGACAGCCGACACCGAATTAAGAGCACGGTTATTTTGAATCACAGCAGTTTGTACATGCAGATCGTTAAAAGTAATAAGGAGCTCCGAATGGCTTGCACTGATATAATTTATATATAGCCCCCTAACAGAGTTTACAGGTGCTTCATTTTTTAGTCGTTCAACATTAGCGTGTTCAATTGCGGTCAGAAAATTCCGTTTCGTTATAATAGTATTTTTGAGACCTGCCATGGAAAGCCTGTTGATCAGGTCGTAATCTTCGAACCCGTAAGAGTTCATTCGTTCGTCAAAGCCTCCTATTTTAAAAAAGTCCTCCTTTAATAAGCAAATCCTTCCCAGACAATCCCTTCTGCCCATCTGCATAGAACCGATTGCCGACAAGAATATATTCCTGTCGCTATCAAACATTTTCTTAACATATGAGGCAAAACCTTTACCGGTATAATTGTCTGCATCAATATTGCACAGTATCCGACCGCGCGCAAGTTTGAAAGCCAAATTTCTGGAATGACTTCTGTTAAAATATTTTGACGTTTTAGATCTGAAGTATACTATTCTTTTAGAGTATATCTCCCGGCGATAATTTGCATAGATATAATCCTCAAGTCCGTCATCGGAGTTGTAGTCCAATATAACAAACTCCAGATCAGCACAATCCTCGTTATCATGTAAATTTGCAGGTAACGTTTCTTTTAAATGACTTAACCTGTTCATCACCGTGGTACAGAAAGATATTTTAATCATATCCTGATATAATATTAATACTGCCTACTCATCTTCAGGGGACTTCAACTAATTATACAACTGTAAATAAACAGCTAGCTTCTTCCTTCACAACTGTCTGCTTTAAAAAATAAAGCACCATAAAATTCATGATGGGAGTTAGACCGAGATGATGGCTTATCAGACCCGGCACTTCATTGTTATTATAATTGATGTTGCGGAGATAACCGTCACAAGTCATACTCCATTTCCTCAGCCAGGCCGGATATTCATCGCATGACTGATCATCAACCTTTCTAACGATCTGGTAAATTTCTTCCAACATCTCCCGGGTCTGCAAATAACGTGCATGTATCCGTGCCTGCACGAGTTCTCCTTCTGCTGTTTGATAGTTTATAGGTTCATGAAAACCGGAATTTTCATTATTTCCATCAAGCTCAATGTTCTTCTTTTTACGTGTCAGCCACATAGAGTGCAGGTAAAAGCCAAGCGTGACCAATAATTCTTCATCTACAATTTCTTCACCCAGCACCTGCATAATAATATCAGATAATTCACGCTGAACATCAATAAGAACCTGATTCATCGGCCATACAAATGCATTATAGAGTCCATATCGGATCGAGTTGCAGGGAAAAGGCAAGAAAAGCCTGTTTATGGGTAGTTGTAAATCGGGACTGTCAAAACCTGCATCATCGAAGAAACTACAGAAGTACTGGGACATCATTCTTTCTATCATGGGCACATACTGCTCTTCCAGCAGAACAGAGAATTGCACATGGTCACCTTCAAAAAAACTAAGCTCTATACTATAAGAGTTAATAGCTCTTTGCTCCATTAACTCTTTTACGAAAGGTTTTGTACCATTATTTAAAATCGTTCCCCAATGATTCTTTTTGCAAAAAAGTGAGGCGTTCAACCATACAAGAGTTCGCATATTATTTAAGTTTCTAGCCAAAAAACTATTGTATTCATCCCGATAGCATCATCGATATTTAATATAAGACTTGCCGAATTAATGATATGCCCATTGCATTACATCGGTAAGTTCCACTTGCTTAGACTTCTATTCATATCCTTATCGCAGTTTTCAATTGGCTAACGAAGTTCAGTAACTCTTAACTCCGAAGTAAAGATCAGTATGTTTTTAGGTTTACTGTTAATGCTAGATTAACGAACTATTTGCATGAATTATCTGAATTTATCTCAAATGCATATTTGGTTTCAAGCTCATTGAGGACATAATGCTTTGCCAGAAAACGATCATTCAACAAATTTGGAGGAGTATCTGACAACAAAAACATTACTCTTCAAGTTCCATATATTGTAATTAGATCCTGAACAGATCCTGCCCTCCAGAAACCTAATTTTTCTGGTAAACTAATTTAGTTTTATACGCGATCTTTTTCCATCCATAAAGATTTTCCATCAAATAGCCGTTATTAATGCCCATTTCATGAACATCCTTATTGCGGATCTCTCTCATAGCTTCTTCCAGCGCATTTTCACAGGTGGAGTC
>DALYUO010000199.1:0-5720 GCA_031981225.1 Pararcticibacter sp. | reverse complement strand
AAACAAACCCCAGATCAGGAATTATAACGGCTTTGTTATAACTCATAGCCAGAATCAAGCTACCTGAAGTGGAAATACTAGTATAAGGCAGAACTACAACATCGGCCGCATTTAAATAGTACTGGAGTAAATCATCAGGGATGTAGGAAAAATTTGTAATAATATTCTCACTCCTTTCAATTGAACGTCTTAGAGAACCCTCTGCGCTTTTATTGCTAGGTAAGACCATTCCCGCTATCAACAATTTGGCATCTTTTAAATTCATTTTAATAAATTGATCGACAAGATAACCGACGCCTTTATAATCCCGTATTAACCCCAAAAAAAGATACACAAAGTCACTTCGATCCAGGTTTAAAAATTTTCTTGCAGCCTCTTTACCAACTTGATTTCTGTAATAATCTTTATAATTTCCATGAGGAATAATGTTTATTTTAGAGCCCTTTTTGGCGGGGATTTTATACAATCGTTTTATATCAACCGCAATAGACTTACCATGTACTATAATTTCGTCAGCAAGATACCGGGCAATTATGCTGAGGAAAAATTTCTCTATCTTTACGTTCCTTTTGTCATGATTAGTTAAATTATGTACTGTCCAAACGATCTTTACTTTCATTATCCTGAGAAGGAACAGATCAATGATAAAAGTTATAGACTTCCGCAATGAGCTCAATCTATCTTCACCAATCATGAATGAATGAGTCCAATGTAAATGAACGAAGTCATATTTTTGATACGCCTTTCTGTTCTTAAATACTGATAATCGCTTAGTAAGGTTTGAAATCCGGACACCTATATCTAGTTTGACCAAATTTTTGATTAACTCTGCCTGATATGGATTAGCGGGTGAATATGGAATAATAAGACCAGTCATTACTTTTTAGATTAATGAAGATTAGGGGTGGTACCCTTTTTTATTCCTCCCGACTTCAAACTTGTTTTACACCTAATAAATTATCAAATAAATGTCTGCATTATTGGAATTGTTCTTATAATGCAGAATTATCAAACTATGCGCGTATATTATCCAGTTGCAATCTATAACCCTTACCAAATGGAGCACGTACTCCCATAATGTCCAGAACCTCATACTTCACAGTTATAACCCCACCTGCATACGCTTACTTTGCATATATTGATGTGGAGTAGTTCCCATTAATAACCTGAATGTCTTATTGAAATGCGACATATTCCTAAACCCACATTCGTAAGCGACCTCTGAGATAACCATCGAAGTTTGCCCTGCACACAATCTCCGGCAAACTTCCTCTATTCTTATCTCGTTTGTAAAATCTGCAAGGCTATGTCCCGTATGCTGTTTAAAATACCTGCAAAATGATTCCTTTGTTAAATGAGCCATTTCAGCCATCTCACTCAAAGAAATCGACCGGCAGAAATTTTGATAAATGTAATCAACAGCCCTTCTTATTCTTTCTCCCTCGAACTGAAAGTTGTTATTCTTTTCAGGCGCCAAAGAAACGATATTCTCACAGCGATACAACTCCATAAGCAATTCCAGGAATTTAATTAGGAGCTGTAATCCCTGCTCTCCTTTGGCTACAAAAAATTTCTTTGCTATAGCAGTGCTGGCAGCTCCCGAAATTTTAAAACCATTAGAATAACGAAACAATAAATCGGCCGTTCTTCTTATCTCCGGAACCGAAAACAAAGCTGAAGGAGAGCTGGAATTATTAAAATAGAGGCTTAAACCGGTTAGATGGCCGTCAAAAATAAATCTGATAGTATGAGGCTGACAGCCTGGTATAAACAATATATCGCCCGCGGCAATAGGGTTTACTGCACCTGCGACATTTACTAAACCTCCTCCTCCTGTAAAAATTGTAATTTTTGATTCACTGCAATTGGAAAGATGAGAATGAAAACAAGGCCCGTCTTCTTCCTGCATTCTTACAACCTGGTGTTCCATAGTTTTTAACGTTTTAATTAATTTGTTTAAGGGTTTTAAAAATTAGCGTAGTTACAGAAAGATTCACCAGCTTGTAAGTGCAACTAAGGCTTGTCAAATAGGTCTTTATTTGTGCGGTTTAAGATATGACTGGTCATCTGTTAACGTGTACTGTTATCTTTGAGGATATGATCTTGTTTCGGGTTTATATGAACCTCTCAACAACATGCGATCATAGTCTTAAGATCGGTTAATTATACCAAGTTAATGCCTTACTTCAACAAAAGCTGTTCAACCTTTTGCCGATTTGTCTCAATTTATAACAACAAATAGCATTACAATAAATGAATAAATTCCACACTTGAATTTAATGAAAAGGTGAGGTTTATGTATTTTCGATTTTCCAACCTTACGGATTTGGTAATCCAAACAACCATTCACTAATACAGGGCCGTTGGATTTCCTTTAAAGACCAGCGGCAGCACTTTACCCAAATACCAAACAATGCGTTAGTCTGATTCAGGAGAAATTGTTATCATAACTGTTACAACAAATATTATTTAGAAAGTACGATATTAATCCTGCTTCCTATCGCGATCTTCATTAAAGTGTCACTAACAAACGGGTTTTGCCTGATTATTACCGCCTTTGAAGTGTCCCCGATAGGGCCTTCGTAAATCACCTCTCCTATACTTAATGAAGAACTACCTCCGGATGCGGCAAGGCGCGCTTCGCTGAGAGTCAGGCCAATCAAATTCGGAATATCGACTTCAGCTTCACCTTTGCCATCACCCAGCGTGAGATTTATACTAACTCCCTTAGGTATGGCATCGCCAGCATGAACAATTTTCCCATTTAAGGTTGCGTCCAGAACAATATTGAGTGCAACATTCGGCCTATAGGCGATGTTTCCGACCCTTACACCGGCATTCAGAAGTATTGCCTTCGCTTCCGCGAGCGGTTTATTTTCTATATCCGGGAAGTTGATATCGGGCGGCTGTTTTTTTACTACAGTTAAGTAAACTGTACGCTTTTCTTTAACCTTAGTGTTAGGGGCCGGGTCCTGTTCCGTTATAGTCCCTCCAGGCAAGTCAGCAATATAGAGAGAATCGATGGAATACCTGAGTCCCCTGTCTCTTAACAAAGTCACAGCCTTCTCAATTGTCAATCCTTTTAAATCAGGAACAGGTAAGGATTCACCATGTATTGTATAACTTCTAAGTGCAAAGAATACTGACACAATAAGGATAATTACGGATAGGATAGCTAGTAGGAAATTTTTACGAAATTCTATCGTCCGCAGGTATAAGAAAAGCCTATTCATATATTTATAGAGTCGAAGGTTACTTCAGTATCAACCTCTATCTATCATCTCAGCAATCATCGTCTCCAACAAATTATAATTCTCTTCATCAATAAAAAAATGAGAAAATATTATCCTCCCCTGGCGATCTATCAGAAAATTCACGGGCGCACCTGAAGCATGTAGTGTTCCTTTAGCCCATTTGGGATCGTTCTGCAGGGGTATGAAAGTATATCCGGAAGATTTCATATAAGAAACAACATAGTCGTCCTGTATATTTATCAGGTTGATACCAACGTATTTTACATCTTCCGCATACTTCCTGACAGCTTTTTCAAAAAAAGGAAATTCCTTGCGACAGGGGCCGCAGCCCGGAAACCAGTATGTCAGCAATACTACTTTTCCTTTTAAATCACTCAACGACACTTTCTGTCCATCGAGAAAATTAACGAGACTAAAATCTGTAGCAGGCTTAGACAGGCTATCCCTTATTTTCCAGATATCTTTGTACAGGCTGTCCCTCGAAATACTCATGTCTCCTGCATTAGCTAATAACGCAGAAAAAACCTTACCAGACGGCTTCTTGCTATAGTAGAGAATAAGGCTGTCATAGGCAGCTTTCAATAAATTATTGTACTTATTCACTTTCGCCTTCAACAACAAGAGGCTTTCCTCTGCCATAATATGCTCTGCCTTGTGAGGATCCATCAAGTCTATTGAATCTGCCACTTTGGAGGCCTGACTCATATCACCAGCCAGAAGCAAGGAATCTACTGTGAAAAACTGCCGGGCAACCTTTTCTTTATCCACCCACCGCCACTTCTTAAGCTTTCCGTCGTCCAGAATCTTCCGCACCAACAAATGCGCAGCCCGGGGGTCTTCATCCAAAAGCTCCAGAAAATACAAGGACAATCCAGATTCTGCTTCGGAGAGCTTTGTACCCGAATATTCATTATATAAGCTGTCGTACAAAACTTTCTTTTTCTGCTTATCCTGAGTGTCCTGCGCAATTAACGACAGAGCCCATGCACTGTTAGGATCCCCCTTAAATTTTTGAATCAACTCCGATAGCAGCGTGTGAAATTTCTCCTGATCCTTGTTTTTATAGTAATACGCGTAGTTTAAAAAGTCTTTTGATGTGGCGTTACCGGTATTTAACGCCTTCAATAAATAATCCTGCTCAAGGTTTCTATCTCCTCTTCTGCCGGCGTCATATGATAATAAAACCCAGGCCTCGGCCATAAGAGAATCGATTTTAACGGTACGGAATAACCAGTCCCTTGCTTGAGACAATTCCTGAATGGCATAATACCGGCCTATGGCAAATGGCACCTCCCTGATATATGGATATTTGGCCGCCCATACAACATACTGCGAATCGAGAAGCTGATTCTTTCCCCTAAAGCTCCTGATAAACCTGTTATGAAGATCCAGATTTTTCATGTCAGTTTCAACAGCCTTTGCTAAGCTTAGCTGCGTCGCCCTTTCTATTGATGTTGTTTTGTTTGCTGTTACTTGAGCTTTTAAGCTATTTAAGCCAATTGTTTGGACTACTAATAAGCTGACAAGAATAGATTTCACCGAAGAACAAATAATTTTTCTCATGATCTGGTCACTCATTGAATGTTTACGTCAGGTTGGAGCAGGCTACCCATAAGCTTTAGATTTCGGGTTAGTTACTATATCGTTAGCAATTACTAATCTACAAAATAAAAACCAGCACGGCAAAGCAGGAATTATGAAAATTTAAGGGGCAGACTAACAAGAAATCAGTTCAGGCATGACACAAAAAAGGTTGTCTCACGATATCGCGAAACAACCTTTTTCTATTATTCAGTAAAATTCAGCTGTTACTCGCCAGCCGGTTTACCTTCAGGCTTTGGAGGCCTTGGCAGAAGAGCTTTTCTAGAAAGCTTCAGCTTACCTTGCTTATCAACATCCAGAAGTTTCACACGAACTTCGTCACCAACCTGGAATATACCGTCCATCGTTT
The DNA here is from genome assembly GCA_031981225.1 of Pararcticibacter sp. GTDB lineage: Bacteria > Bacteroidota > Bacteroidia > Sphingobacteriales > Sphingobacteriaceae > Arcticibacter. Next base: position 515 of record DALYUO010000199.1, on the reverse strand, counting down.
CGTAACGTTTCCAGTCTATTTCAGAAATGTGAAGCAATCCGTCTTTACCAGGAAGGATCTCAACGAAAGCGCCGAAAGGCATGATCGATTTCACCTTACCTTCGTAGATCTCTCCTACTTCAGGTTTAGCTACGATGCCTTTAATACGTCTTACCGCACTGTCAATTGCATCTTTATCCGGAGCGAAGATACTAACGATACCCTGATTATCTTTTTCTTCGATAGTGATCGTAGTATTCGTTTCGCGCTGCATTTCCTGAATGATCTTACCACCTGGCCCAATCACAGCGCCGATAAACTCTTTGTCGATCTTAAGCACTACGATACGCGGAGCGTGAGGTTTCAAGTCAGTACGTGGTTCAGCAAGAGTCTTCTTCATTTCGTTCAGGATATGAAGACGGCCTTCCTTAGCCTGTTCTAACGCGCTTCTTAAAACTTCCCATCTCAACCCGTTGATCTTAAGGTCCATCTGGCAGGCAACAATACCATTTTCAGTACCAGTTACCTTGAAGTCC
>DALYUO010000198.1:8404-9124 GCA_031981225.1 Pararcticibacter sp. | reverse complement strand
ATCAAAGAGGTTTTAAAGAATATTCGTGCAACTGCTTTCAATAAGCTTCACATGGTAATAGGTATGGTGAGGGATAAAGACATTTCCGCAGTGCTGGCTTTACTTCCTACGGAGGCAGCATATTATTTCTGTCAGCCCGCTATTGAAAGGGCTATGCCAGCGGCGGACCTTGCTAAGGAAGCCGGAATTAAAGGCCTTAACGGGCAATATTTCCCTTCGGTAGCCGAAGCCCTGGCTGAAGCGAGAAATACCGCCTCAAAGGACGACATGATCTTTGTAGGGGGAAGCACCTTCGTTGTTGCAGAGATTGTTCCTTAGTTTAACTGCAGGCGACCAAAAGCATATTTAACGCCGAGGCTAAGGGTGCTGAAAGTATCATTCCTGCTGCCCGAAATTAAATAGCCGTCCATATTATCTCCCAGCACAAAATTCATTGCATATTGTACGGTAAAAATGAGGCCCGGCTCCCGGCTGGTATGAATATCAATACCGGCCATTACAGGGATAAAAAGCTCTTCATTTTCGCTCTGCCCGACATAAATAAAGGATGAAGCTCCGGGCAAAGGAGTGCGCTGTATCTTGCTCTGGCTACTTACCAGTAATCCACCGCCCGTACCGAGATAAATACTTTTCAATACCCGCTTCGGCAACCCTTCATTATTCACCTGATACCGTCCCTTACTTCTTTCAATAAATTGCCCCAGGTGCACCTTTCCATTG
>DALYUO010000198.1:6596-8394 GCA_031981225.1 Pararcticibacter sp. | reverse complement strand
CAGGAAGTACCTTTGAGTGCTTCTGCTTTCACTTCCGGAGAGCTTTCCTTTTTGAAAGCTTAGTCCCCCGCTGAGGTATTTGGTCAGGTAAACTTCTGCTCCACCCCCAAACATGGTCTCATTGCCAGCCTTTGGTAAATCGCTGCTGTTTGTAGTTATGCCGGCGAAAGCGCCGATTGTAAATCTTCTGAAATTATCCTGGGCTGATGCAAGAGAAATGGAAGAACAAAAACACAATATTAAAAGTAGTCGCTTCACTTAAATATAATAACGATACCGGTTAATCCTCATAGAAATCTGCCTTACAAAGACTGATGTATCAGAAAACTTATTTTACGTCGAGGTTATATATCTTCTGGATCTCTTTAAGCTGTCCTGTAAAATCAATATTCAGATCAATAAGATCTCCCCCGTGCAGATCGAACACCCATCCTGCTACCTTTGGAAAGCCATTTGCCTTATAACATTGCTGAACTTCGGCTGTCTTTATAACGTTGACACACTGCTCAATTACATTTAACTCAACAAGACGGTTGTAACGCATTCTGTTATCGGCGATAGCATCCAGCTCCTGCTGATGATGGCGGTACACGTCGCGAATATTACGCAACCAGGGGTTAAGAACGCCGAGATCGCGCGGCTCCATTGCTGCTTTAACACCGCCGCAGTCATAATGTCCACACACGATGATATACTTCACCTGAAGGTGAACAACAGCATAATTGATTACCGACATGCAATTTAAGTCAATGCTGTTCACTACGTTAGCAATATTTCGGTGAACAAATACTTCCCCCGGCTCGAGTCCCATAATTTCATTCGCGGGAACACGGCTGTCCGAGCAGCCTATATAGAGAAATTCAGGGCATTGCTCCCTTGCGAGTTCTTCAAAGAAGTCGGGATTTCCTTCTTTTTTACTGAGAACCCATTTGCGGTTGTTCTCAAATACCTGATCGTAAGCGTCCATTTATTTGTTTTTACAAATGTATATACAGTGCTTTTAAAATTCAAAATAATCGTTTGCAGCCCTTGTTTCAGGATACCCGGCATTGAAATTATAGAGCGATTGATCCTATTATGTCCTTCAGTTTTGCTGCCGAACTTTGTAATAGTTCTTTCTCTTCATTGCTGATATTTAATTTCAAAACATCACGGACACCATTCCTGTCAACTATACATGGTACTCCAAGATATACGCCTGAAACACCGTGGTAATCATTCAGCAAGGTGGATACGTTCAATACAGCGGCTTCGTTATGCAGGATGGCGGTACAAATGCGGTCGAGGGCAAGCGCTATAGCGTAATAAGTGGCGCCCTTTGCCTTTATAATCTGATATGCTGCGTCTTTAGTATTTGAAAATATTTCAGTTTTAGCCTCGTCTGAGAGGGAGAGCTCTGTTCCAGCAATATTAGCAAGGCTCCAGAGAGGAAGCTCCGAATCGCCGTGTTCGCCGATGATATGAGCATGTACGCTTCGGGAGTCAATTTGGAGCTGTTCTCCGATCAGATACCTGAATCGTGCACTATCCAGTAAAGTACCCGACCCAATGATCCGGTTAACCGGCCATCCAGACTTTTTCCAGGTAAAGTAACTCATAATGTCAACAGGGTTCGAAGCAATCAGCAGAATCCCGTCGGTATTGTATTTAAGTACTTCGGTGGTAATACTCTCGTAGATTGAAACATTACGTTTCAGAAGGTCGATCCGTGATTCGCCAGGCCGCTGTGCAGCTCCCGCTGTAATAATGATGATATCTGCGTCGCGGCAATCCTCGTAGGTTCCTGCCCATACTTTAG
>DALYUO010000198.1:271-6586 GCA_031981225.1 Pararcticibacter sp. | reverse complement strand
AAAAGGCAGGCCATGGTTCATATCAAGGGCATCCCCCAATGCCTTCTCTTTGTTAGCGTCGATAAGCACCAGCTCATCCATCCGCTCGCGGAGAAGAAGCGTATAAGCAGTTGTAGATCCAACGGCGCCTACACCAATAACGACGACCCTTGTCTTTTTTGCAGTTAACGGCATTGTATTTAAGTTTTAATCCTTCTATATAAAAAATAAGGCTGTACAACTGTTTGCACAACCTTATCTTTTCTTTTATGTAGCAGGTATTTCCTGCCGTATCAGTGTCATCAGCTCTTCTTGAAGAAATCAATTATAAGGGTGGCGAGCTCTACTCCTATTCTTTCCTGAGCTTCATTGGTAGCAGCTCCGATGTGAGGCGTCAGGGAGATCTTAGGGTGATTCAAGATTTCAGCCCGAGGCGCCGGTTCGCTGTCGAATACGTCGAGGCCTGCAAATCCAACAATACCTGAATCGATCGCTGCTATTAAAGCAAGTTCATCAATTGTTCCGCCTCGTGAGCAGTTTACTATACCCACTCCTGTTTTCATCCTTCTGAATTCATCAGGACCAAGAATAGGTTTATCAAGGAAAGGAATATGAAGACTAATGAAGTCGGCATCGGTGATCAGTTCGTTAAACTGAACCTTATTAACGGGAACCTTTACGTTCACACCACCGGCAAGGTTGAGTTCCAGTTCAGAAGGCACTTCATAAAGATCATATGCCAGGACTTCCATGCCAAGTCCGAGAGCGATCTTAGCTGTTTCACGACCTATTCGTCCGAACCCTATAATTCCTATTTTTTTGCTCTTAAGTTCAATACCAGCGGAGTAAGCTTTCTTAAGGTTGTTGAATCTAACGTTACCCTCAACAGGCATTTTGCGGTTAGAGTCATACAAGAAGCGAATGCCGGTAAACAGGTGAGCGAAAACAAGTTCTGCAACCGAAGGTGAGGACGCAGCAGGTGTATTAACTACAGCTACCCCTTTGCTCCTTGCATATTCCACATCGATATTGTCCATACCTACGCCGCCCCTGCCTATAAGGCGTATATTGGGACAAGCATCGATCAGATCTTTCCTTACTTTAGTAGCGCTACGTACGGTAATAGCGTCATAATTCTTTAACGCTTCAGGTAGCTGATCCTGCGGAATATTTTCTGTGTCAACGGTAAATCCGGCCTGTTCAAGCAATTGCTTGCCAACTGCATCTATACCGTCATTTGCAAGTATTTTTATCATTCTGTTTTCTTATTATGTGATCAGAAGCCAGGATAATAATCCTGGTCTGACCTTAGGTGTGTATGAAAAGTGGTTTTGAATCCAGAAAGGATTTAACCGTTTTTCTGTGCAAAATCACGCATTACGTCGACCAGAGCATGCACGCTTGTGATCGGCAAAGCATTATAAATTGAAGCTCTGAACCCGCCGACACTGCGATGTCCTTTGATGCCGATCATGCCTCTTTCCTCTGCTAACTTAAGGAAAGGCTTTTCGTGCTCAGGATTCTCTGTTACGAAACAAACATTCATCCTTGAACGATCCTCAACATTACAGGTACCTTTGAAAATAGGATTTCTGTCGATCTCCTCGTAAAGCGCTGCTGCTTTTGCAATATTTTCCTTTTCAATTTGAGCTACTCCTCCTTTGGCCTTCAGCCACTTGAGGTTTAGCATAGAAGTATAAATTGAGAAAACCGGAGGTGTATTGTAAAGCGACTTATTATCAGCATGAATCTTATAATCAAGCATTGAAGGTAACTTGCGGCCTGATTTACCCATGAGCTCATCCTTTATGATCACGAGTACAACGCCTGCAGGTCCCATATTTTTCTGAGCCCCCGCATAGATTAATCCGAAGTCTTCCACGTTGATGGTGCGACTGAACATGTCTGAAGACATATCGCTAACCATTGGTACCGGCGACTTTGGAAATTCGAATAGCTCTGTTCCAAAAATGGTATTATTCGACGTACAATGAAAGTAAGCGGCATCAGAAGGAATTTCATAATCCCTTGGTATATAAGAATAGTTGGATTCTTTTGAAGAAGCGACGGCTGTTACATTTCCATATAGCTTAGCTTCTTTCATCGCTTTGCTAGCCCAGGCTCCCGTATCAAGATAGGCTGCAGTTTGCCCCTCTCCTAATAAATTGGCAGGAACCATTGAAAATTGTAAACTAGCCCCTCCCTGCAGAAACAATACTGAATATCCGGCGGGAACGTTAAGAAGTTCTTTCACTAACTGGAGCGTTTCATCCATTACAGCTTCAAACTCGGGCGCCCTGTGCGATATTTCTAATATCGACAAACCAGTACCATTAAAATCCAATACTGCTTGAGATGCCTGTTTAAATACTTCCTGCGGTAAAATACACGGACCAGCGCCGAAATTATATTTCATTGTTTAGTTTGTTTGTTGAAGTGCCAAATTTATAATATTTATCGATTCTTTAACGAAAAATTAGCGGAATTTTAATAAATAGAGAAAGATACTGACGAAATAAATACAATTCTCAATGCCTCGGGATTAAACTTAATGCTGCTAAGATTGTTAAAGTCGTACAAACTAAAATTATGAAATCACGAAGAATGCTTGGTACTTTACTTATTTCCCTAACCTTGCTTTATGCATGCAACAGCGGAAATAACAAAAATCAGAGCTCCGACATCGATACAGCATCGAAAAGAGATTCTATAACCCATGCGGCCCTAAATCCTACTCTTTGCTTTGAACATTACGATGGCACAAAAAATCAGGATACTACAGCCCTTCATCTGGAGATTTTTGATAATGATGTGAAAGGAGAGCTTAAGTGGATCCCATCTGAAAAAGACCGCCGCATTGGAACTATAAAAGGTACCAAGAACGGCGATATTATCAAAGGAATCTGGACATACACGCAAGAGGGCCAGCAGGACAGTCTGCCCGTAGAGTTCAAGTTGTTAAAGGAAAAAATCCTGCAAAAAGCATATGCAGTTGATCCGAAAACCGGAAGAGAAACGTTAGCGGATACGTCCGGTTTTACTATTGAATTCAAGGAAGTGCCGTGCGTTGGACTATGAATTATGAATTATGAGTTATGAGTTATGAATGTCTATAACCCATAATTCATAATTCATAACCCATCACTCATAACTCTCTTTACGCTCCCTGGCCTATATTCAAAGACAAGCCGCCGTCCATAAAGTAGGTCGATCCGGTAACGTAGTCGCTGTCAGAAGAAGCAAGGAAGACGGCCAGTTTTGCTATTTCTTCAGGCTTTCCGGCCCTTTTCATAGGTATATTCTCTGTTTGTTCCTCCCTTACTTCGGGATCGTCCATGGCCTCCTGATTCATTGGTGTCAGTATCATACCCGGGGCTATATTGTTGACGTTAATTCTATCCTCTGCAAGTTCGAGCGACAAGGTTCGCATCAGATTTCTAATGCCAGCTTTTGAAGCATTGTAATCGGCATTTCCAGGCGCAACGATTTCTTCATGGACAGAGCTTACATTAATGATTTTGCCGCGGCGGCCGCTTTGCTTCAAATACCTTATAAACTTCCTGGAACAGAAAAATGTTCCATAGAGGTTAGTCCTGATAGTTTTGTCGAATACCTCTGTATCCATATCGGCCACTTTTATGCCTGATCCATTCACTCCGGCATTGTTTACCAGAATATCAAGGGCTCCAAGTTGATCGATGGCCTCATCCAGGGACCTTTCAACCTCGTGTTCATCACTTACGTCGAGCCTGATTACTATACCCTCCTGTTCCTGTTTCTTTACTTCGGAAAGGGTCTCTTCTGCTCCATCCTTGTCGCTGTGATAACATATAACAACGTTGGCTCCTTCCCTGGCGAACTCTATTGCCGTAGCTTTGCCTATCCCGGAATCGGCTCCTGTGATGAAAGCTACCTTCCCAATTAGTTTTTTCATAGATTTTGTTTAAGTAATGTATAGTCTTTAAAACAACGGGCTGCCGCATTAGTTGGAATTCTTTTTTATTATTTTAAGTGTAGATTTGCGCGTGGACATATTTGGGGAGGCTTTATCCGATTACTATTACAAGGGAAGTGCAGATACCTTGTGGCTTCATAACTCATATGCAGAGCCCGAAGAGATGCCTGTAGACGTCTTTTTCAGAACGAAGGAAGACATGCCCGAGCTTGAGCTCCTCGCTATGGAATATAGCCGGGGGAAAATTCTGGATATAGGTGCGGGAGTTGGCAGCCACGCCTTAGTAATGCAGAAACAGCGGCGCAATGTTACTGCCCTGGAACAAAACACCCAGGCATGCCGGATTATGAAAGCGCTGGGGGTTAATAAGGTCATCAACGATGATATCTTCGCCTTCAGGAAAGAGACTTATGACACCTTGCTTCTGTTAATGAATGGAATTGGTCTTTGCGGGACTATCGAGGGACTACATCTTTTTCTGAACCACACCAGGCATTTGCTTAATCCCGGGGGGCAAATCATTTTCGATTCTTCCGATATTGCCTATCTTTATCAGGACGGCGACTTTCCCGAAGACTTCTACTATGGAGAAATTTCCTATCAGTATGAGTATAAGGGAAATAAAGGATCCTGGTTTCATTGGTTATATATTGACTGGCGCACAATTGCCGATATCGCTTCCGCAGATGGATTTAGCTTCCGGCTTCTTCATGAAGACGGGCAGGATCAATACCTGGCTTTACTTGAATTAAAGAAATGAAAAGTACAATATTTCTGCATGTGATAACCTTTTTTACTAAACCACGTTAATTAGTTATGAAGAAAATACTTTTTTTTGCTCTCCTCGTACTATCGGTTGCCGGGTGTGGGATAAACAACCAGATAGAAAGAGCTAAAGCATTTGAGAAATGCCGTTATGAAATTACGTCTGCCGACAGTATTTATATCGCCGATATGAATGTGATGCAGGTTGTTAATTCTAAAAGCTTCGATATATTGAGAACTCCAAGGCTCGCGCTTGCCCTCCTGCGAAAGGATGTACCGCTGGAAGGACTTCTTAACCTGCAGATAAAAAATCCGTCTGCTGCTTTGGCTGCTATTAATCAGTTTGAATATAAAATCCTGATAAAGAACCACGAGCTTGCAGGGGGCCTTATAGACAGGGCTATTAAAGTAGAGCCCAATGGAGGCACAACACTCGTGCCTATCCGGATAAGCACTAATATTTATAAGGTGCTGTCTGACAGTAAAGCACAACAGGATATTATGGATTTCCTTTCTGTAGCCGGAGACGGAAAAAGCGACAAGAAAAGTATCCTGACGATAAAGATAAAGCCAACTATCGGCGTTGGGAATAAAATGATAAAGTATCCGGGATATATTACAATAGATAAAGAGATCACCAGGAAAATATTGCTCTGATAGTCCCCCAAATTACACTGAACGTTTTGAAAATACTAATATGAAACGTGCCCTGATTCTTGATCTCGACAATACGATCTATCCCGTTAAATCAATCGCTGATAAGCTCTTTGCCCCGCTTTTTGAAATTATGGAGCAGTACAGGCAGGAGTTTAGCGAGAACGACTTCAATGCCGCTATTGAAGATATCATGAAAAAGCCGTTCCAGAAGGTTGCCGATACCTATAGGTTTAACAGTGAACTGACCGAAAAAGGGCTGGATTTGCTTCGTAATGCCACTTACGACGAATCAATGAAGCCGTTTGATGATTACATTGTCATCAAAGATCTTCCTATAGCTAAATACCTGGTGACAACTGGTTTTTTGAAGCTTCAGCAGAGCAAGATTCGGAACCTGGGAATCGAAGATGACTTTAAGGGGATATTCATCGTCGATCCCGATACCACCAGGATGACAAAGAAGGACGTTTTTTTGGATTTAATGAAGCAAAATGACTTACAGAAGGAGGACCTTCTTGTTGTCGGCGATGATCCGGAATCAGAAATTGAAGCGGCAAATGAACTGGGTATAGAGACATTTTTATACGATCCGGATGATAATCACAAAGATGATATCGCCACCTATAAAAGCAAGGATTTTGAATTGTTAAAGGATATTATTTCGCGGAGATAATAGCAGTCCGAAAGTCATAACTATTTTGAAAGGCGAAATACGGGCGTGCGGCCAACAGAGTCTCTTTTGAGAGAAAGTACAACAGGCACAATAACGGAGTTAAGTTATAAGTAGTAAGTTTTAAGTATAAATCAACTAATAATCTTTACTTTATAAACGGCATATAACAGCAAACGGGGCCTTTGGAGCCCCGTTTGCTGTTATATAAAACTAATTATTAGTGTCCTGAGTGGCCATCAGCTCCATGAGCATGACCATGGTTCAATTCTTCTTCTGTAGCTTCACG
>DALYUO010000198.1:0-245 GCA_031981225.1 Pararcticibacter sp. | reverse complement strand
TCTGACCTTTAAAATGAAGGTTCAGTCCGGCCATCGGATGATTCAGGTCGACATTCACTGCTGTATCAGAAACATTGGTTACGCGTGCTCTGAACTGGTTTCCGTGATTGTCCTGCAATGGAAGTACCGATCCAACTTCAGGAAGGTCCATTCCCTGGAACATGTCGGAAGAAAGCTCGGCAAAGGCATTTTCATCCTTTTCACCGTAGGCGTCAACAGCGTTAAGATGAAAGTCGTAGCTATCA
>DALYUO010000197.1:0-9134 GCA_031981225.1 Pararcticibacter sp. | reverse complement strand
TGAGCACCAGTATGGCCTCGCTTTCCCTGGCCGCTGATATTCACGGCAGCAGCTATCCCAAACGGTACGTTGTTTATCAATCTTCCAAATCAGCCTTGAATATGTACACACTCAACCTGGCGTATGAACTACGCGACACGGCGTTTAAAGTAAATGCAGTATGCCCGGGCTGGACACAAACCGACTTCACCGGTCATCAGGGCACCAGCACTCCGGAAGAAGCGGGACAGCGCATCGCGAAATACGCATTGATCGGCCAGGACGGACCTACAGGTAAATATTTCAGCGAAGAGTATTTCCCGGAGACGGTTTGCCCCTGGTAGATACTGAAGGATCACGACCGGGGTTTCTCCCCGGCGTTTACTGATTTCAGCCTGGCAAGCCTTTGGCTCCGTTTATCGGTTAAATATTTCCTTACAGGGATATCGTAAAGAACCATCACCAGATACGCTGCTCCAACAAGCAGGATTAGTGCCGCTATGATTATAAAAGTAAGCTGCATAGTATCCGGCTTATGACTGGTATAATAATTACCGAACATCCATAACACGGCATAGTGAGTCATGTATAATGGATAAGAGATCTTTCCGGAAAACACGCAAACATTTTTCAAGCCCCCTGTCAACGTTGCCCCTGCGCCTAAAGCGATCAGCAAAGGAAAATAAAACAGTACGATGAAAGGTTCTGACAACCAGTTCCATCCAGAGAATGGCATTAAAAAGGCAAGAAATAATAGTGCACCGATGCCTGCAAAGCCCAGCTTGTTTTTGATGATCCAGTTAGAACGGTAAATAAGCAGTCCCGCTAAAAAAGAATACGCTATACGTGCGCCGCCGTCCCAAAAGGTCGGTCCGCTCCAGCCGCCCAACAAATTGCCCGAACGGTAAGCCACCCAGCAAATAGCCACGGCCGAGATTATCGTTAACAGCAGCAGGAAGCCGCGTTTGATCCTGTAGAGCACAAATGCATAAAAAATATTGGCTATATATTCCCAAAACAGCGACCAGGATGGCGCATTAAAGCTGAACAAGTTAAATCCGCGATCTTCTATTACAGGCAATGGAATAAGCAGCAGCGAGCAAACAAACGCCAGGATGATCTTTCCGGTGCTGTACAATTCGGGATGGCCGCCAAAGGGGTCGAACAAAAATGCCAGCAGGCCTAACACCGACCCTGCAATAACCAACGGATGCAGCCTGATGATCCTCGACTTAAAGAACTCAAGGATGCCCATTTTTGCAATACGATCGTCATAGGCATAGCCAATCACAAATCCCGAAAGGCAGAAGAAGAAATCGACAGCTAAGAAACCGTGCGCGATAAAGTTTGTAGTGAAATCGGTGTAAGCCCATTCCATGAAATGAAATATTACAACCGCCAGTGCGGCAACGCCTCTTAATCCGTCGAGAATTTCGAAATGCTTTTTTGTTTGCGGACTTATTGCAGTAGTTTTATTACTATCCATTTAATGCTCATCCTTTGATTTGAGAAGTGCAGCATAGTCTCCCGTGCTAAAAGTAAGTCAATTCAGCAAAATACTGCAATTTTCACATAGATAAAATCACCTTCAGGATTATCGGAAGGCCCCTTAATGGACATTTGATTGAAAGAGATGATTTTACAAAAGTCCCAGACAAGTAGGATCATAGCAATCTTTCCTGTCAGAGCGAGGTTATGTTATAAAATCACACTTTTATTCGGGTTTTATTTTCACAATTTTATTGTCGCGAATGACAACCAATTCACTGTTTTTGGTCTTTTTGAATTCAATTAATCTTTCATAAACTTTCTCAAGCCCTTTTAAGATTTTATATTTTTCCTCGATTTGTATTTCATTTATTGTCATAGTATTTCTTTAATAGGTTAAACTTTTCTTGATTTGCAATACTCAGTAAACCACTGACCTGTTTATCAGCTATAAGTTCGTGTTTTCCTGCCGAGTTGTCAAAGATCAAGGCTCCGTCGACAATTGGAAGATAGATGTCAAACAAGTTTTTTATCCCCTTAATATATCTTCTTTCGACGACTTCGGGCTCTATGTTATGCCCGCCTTCGGAAACCCTTATTTTTACACGCTCTTTAGCTAATTCAATATTTTGGAGCCAAAAGAACAACAATGTAACCCGGTATCCTTTTTCTTTGGCTTCTGCGATCTTGATTTTATAACTTCTTGTTGCTAATGTTGTCTCAAATGCAAAATCTTTATTTTCAGAAAGCAATTCGTTAATTCGGTTAAGCATTATTCGTCCGGCTTCAAACGAAACTTTTTCAGGCTGAAAAGGAGATAAGCCCTTGGCAATTTCATCGGCATTAACAAACTCTCTACAATCTAAAATTTCAGGTAAGATAGTGAATGATGCGGTAGTCTTCCCTGCCCCATTGCAACCTGCGATAATGTAGAGCTTTTTGCCATTCATCATCACAAATTTACATAAATATTTCGTTGATTTTTTTAGCCCCCTCATTATCTTAAACTGATTAACCCTTGGTATAGCCATCAATAAACGCTACCCAGTCGCTGTTAAAAGGAATAACCAAATAATTACCTTCGGGCGTAATCAGCGCTTTAGTGGGGAAACCATGAACATTATAAGTGTTAAGTATTTTTTGATCTCCTATAGCTACCGGAAAGGTGTATTTAAATTCGCTCATGTAAGCAGATACTTTCTCTTTAGTGTCATGACAGGCGATGGTGATAATATTCAGATTCGCTGAAGCGTCTGAGACACTCTTCAAATAAAGTTTTTGCAAGTCGGGATGTTCCATGCGGCAAGCGCCGCACCATGTTCCCCAGAAATCAACTAATATCCATTTACCGAGGTTTTCTGCCGAAGAATAATTGTTGCCATCGGATTTAGTGATGAGTAATACCGGAGCTTTCTCCAGGCCTGTATTGATCGCCTTGCGCCAAAATGGTAAAACTTTCCTGCTGCGCAAAGTTAGCTGCAAAATAAGAAGCTAACTCAGCCTTATGATCCACCGGGTTGCGCAAGGCCATTTGTGTGAGAGCCGCCAGCATCTGGTTTTTATCTCCATACTTTTTTAAATAGTCAATGTAGGCTAACTGAAAAAACTCTGGTTGTTTATTACCGAAAACATATACCTCTCTGCTAATATCATTAGGTTTGCCCAGGTCAGTAAGATCCGGACTATGTTCCGCAGCCGCTTTGTAATATGCCCCGGCGGCCTGATGATCGCCGGCCAAAGTGAGTCTATTGGCCTTAAAATAACTGGCAGCGGCATAGACATAACGGTTCCAGGCGCGTCTTACTATGTTAATGTCCGGTGCGGTATCTACATTAATATTCTGAACAGCGGCTAAAGTCGTTTTCATGGTAGCCGACAACAACTCCTCAGCCTGACTTTGCATGTCCTTATCATTTGCTATATCTTTATAGATCAGCAGCGCATAAGTACCTGTTTTATCTTGAAAACAGTCCTTCTGGGCGGCTTCAAAGGCGACAAACTCTTTTACAAGCTGTTTAATCCGGGTAATATCCGCCGTGTTGCGGGGACTTTTTAGGGGCATCCCAGGCTTATCTTTAATGAGGCTTTGCACTCCTGCCCTATCCGACTTCTCCAGTTCTTTATTGTTGTCGACATTTTGTTGGAGCCCGTGCACCTTAGCCCACAAGAATAACGGCTTTGAAGTATTAGCCACCAGCGGATTAGCATCGGTAGACATTTTATGTAAGGTATTATAAATTGGCAATAAAAACTCTTTGTACTTTTTTCTCCAGTCGGCGTCGTTATTCTTCAGGCTGGCATCTTTAAATTTTTGTTTAACCTCGTCTGAAAAGTTGAAAAAAACATCCTCATGTACGGCTTGCCGCAGAAAGCTGGCGTATTTTGGATCTGATGCGAGCTTGCGGGCGTAGAATATCGCCGAATCAGGATTCTTGTAGTAATTATTGTAAAATCCAGTCCGGTATTTTACAGCATCAGGATGTAACAATTGAGCTGAAGCATGAATTGATGAAAAAATCATCATCAATAGGCCTGTTTTAAATAAACCATTTTTCGTGAAAAGGTGAAGGTGCAGGATCATAAGTCAGTAGCGTTAATGCTGTGAGAATGAATATTTAAACTTTTTCGATCAGATTTCTAATTTACAAAAAGGTTATTAAAAAAAACCCGGAAAGCTACATAAAAGTCTAAATAAGATTTAGGTGATGATATTTATCTCAGGCCTAATGAATCAATACTTCCTGCTCCAAACCTTTTTTATAACGATGCAATAACTTACTGAGTTCAAGTATGCCTGGCTCATCGACTTCTGACGCATGAAAATCTTTTTCTTGCCGATCATATAATTTTCGGTTGCCAAACCTGGCGATCAGTGATTCTATGTCATTTGGAATAAAGAATTCTGCCCGTTCGCCTAATGAACGTTTATATTCATTCAGATAAATATTAATCCCGGCAAAATCAAAGTCACCAAAGTGCAGATAGGAGTTAGAAATGCGGCGCAGCCAGTTTAACAGGTCCTTGTTCTGATTCTGTGGATAACGGCTTACAAATAATGGAGAAATTCCCTCAAACAGGTATCGTTGTTCAGCGATCCTGCTGAAATTTTCCGAATTTTCGACATTGATGATCACCACATCCGGATCCGGAACAAAACTCTCATAATTATGAATGAACTGAAAGGTGCCCAGAGGTGGCTGAATAACAATCTCTTTCCCATCAAGCATGGCAACAACGGGCTGGTAACTATTCACTAAAAACCCTTTAAATGTTCTGACCACTTTTCTCTTTGAGTCTGATGCATGTCGCGCCAGATCAGCCCTCAATAAATCATCTTGACGCAATGTAGCTGAATATACTTCCAAATCAGGTATAGAGAATCGATTGTTTAGGTATGCACGCAAAGACACTGGATCAGGAACGTATAGCGTATTTTTTGCCCGCCCCCTCCTTTGGTCTATGATAATCCCTTCTGATATCAGTTCGGCAACCAGCTCAAATTTAAGGCTGCTTGCGGGCAGGCGCTCACCATGCGCTAACCGAAGTAACTTATCAGCCAATGCACTACTCAGCCCCATTTCCCATATTATTAGTAATCAACCTTTTGATAATAGTCGCATGTTTACTATCCTTGGTCAGCAAATAGGTATGTTTATAGTCGACAGCGTTATATGATGTCGGAGAGCTGTTGATGAGCATAATGTTGCGATCGTTAGCAAACTTAAGAATACCTTTAACATTATTGGGGTGCAGCTTACCGATTTCATCCATCATACAATGCAGCTTGAAATCCCTGAACTTTTTAGATGCGTGTTCTTTAAAAACGTTCAGCAGCATGATATTGATCATGGCCTTTACCAGTACATCTGTACCTTCAGATCCGACGTTTGTAAGTTTCTCTACCCAGCCGCTGTCATTGTCATTTTCAACAATCTTAAATTGAAGTTCGAAGGTGTCTGAAAGCGTGACCTCACTTTGTTTTGATCCGGCAATCTCAGCTGCAAAGCTTTTCAGAAAACTGACCGCACGTTTGTTATTGTGCGCAGTATCATTGTTACTGAACAGATTTGCACCGCCGAGTGAGGTGGCATAATCGTTATTGAACGAACGGATCTCCTGTAATAAGGTAACGATCTTATTCACACTCGGGGACATCCGCAGTTCTATACCCCTGATCACACCGGCAAAATTACGCTCCACAAAATCCCGGTTGATGTCGTTGATCACCTTGTTAATGATGGCTTCTTTAGAGACAAGTTCTGCCGTCTCTTTACTCACCTGGAAGATCAGGGTCGCAAAAAGTTCGTTGGTGCGCTTTTCGTATTCTTCTATTTTATTTTCTTCCAAAAACTCGCTAAGGCTGTCGGCGAACCTGAGGTATTCTTCATCATCGATCAGACTGGTTTCAAAACCAAAAATATTCCCTGAAGAGAAATTACTCAGGAACCTGTTTATACTGCCGCGCAGATCATTCATCCGTAATACAGCTTCATTGATCTTATCCGAGATTGCTGCAATCAGTTTTGTCAGCCGCAGACCTGTACCCGATTCCTTACCTGTTCCATTGAAATGATCAGCCAGCCGCAGAAACGTATCTGTTTTACTAAAGTCATCAAACGCTTTCCGATCTTCTTCCATTTCCCTCAATGCCTGATTTTCGGCGTTAATGACCTCATCTAACAGGTCAACGGTCTCCTGGAGTTTCGCCTTTCCGGCCTCGTAGCGTTGCTGTTCTCCTGACAGTTTGGTTTCCGCCAGCTTTTTATCCGCTTTAAAATCATCCACATGGTCAAACAACTCCCGTTTATCTTTATTATACTCCGCTACCTGATCACGGTTTGCCTCAATATATTCGAGCTCCGCCTCCACCTCCGTTAGTTCCTGGTCTAAAGCAGTGATGCGGGCGACGTCAGCGCCCTCGTTTTCCAGGGCCTTTTTACCCTGCTCATCAACTTGACTTTTTCTTACGGCTATACGGTTTCGCTCTTCAGCAATATCAACTGCGGCTTTTTCCAGTTCAGAGTGTAAGGCATGATCTTCGACATCGAGCCGCTGATCTCTTTCCTTCTTTTTATCATCAAGCCGCTTTTTAATGCTTTTTTGAAACACCAAAAGTTGTTCCTCCGCCAAAGATCTTTCTTCAATGGCACTAAAAATATGTGCTTTGATAGTTGTAACCTCTGCTTTTTGTTCACCTTCCGCCTTTCGCAACCACTCATCACGTTCCAGTATCGAAGCCTCACGGCTTTCCCTAAATTTCGTTTCTTCGTATTCCCGGAGCGCGATCGAATCCTTTAGTGCTCTTATCTGCGGCTGATATTTCTTCTTTAGTTTATCGGCCTCCACCATCTGTTCTTCCGTCAATGCAGCCAGAGATACCTGGTAGTCCGCTATGTCGTTATTGAGCTGTTGGATTTCCTGTTCATAATCCGCAATAGACTTAACATCGCTGGTCACACCAGAGAGGTCGAGTTCAATTCCGTAAATCAACGGATGGTCCTGTTGCACCATTTTAGGCGACAGCCCGGAATAGAAAAGTACCGACCGCTGATCAATCACTTTACCAACACTCTGTTCCCAGCCTGGTTTATTTTCGTGCAGCCATTCGTAGAACGAATTCCTGCTGTTTGCGATAACGGCTGCGTTCTCTTCGACCATCCTCCCGGCAGCGGCGATCTGCGTATCAATTTTATCCCGTTTAAGCGTGTATTCGACCTCACTTCTTTTGACATCAAGGTCCCAGTTTTTTTGAAGTGATTCGATCTGCGTTCTACTAGCTGATCTTTCGTTTTTTATAACCAAAAGTTTCTGGTCGGCATTCGCAATGGCCTTATTGCTGGCTACCAGTTCATTTTCAAACCAACGCTTTAGTTCGGCTTCTTTCTTTTTTAACTCCAGTTGATGAACCAGTTCTCTTTTTTCGCTGAGTGCAGCTTCGGCATCCTTTTTAATATCCGCATGCTCCCGCTCAATGGCGGCCATTATCTTGTCATATTGTTTTCTTATCTCTTCTTTTTTGAGGTAAGAAGCGGCCCTGACATCATTACCTAAGGTATTCTTTTCATTTATAAACTGGTCCAGCTGATTTTGTAACTGGAGAGCTAAAGCTTCATACTTATAGGTGATCTCCTGATAGCGACCGACCAATAAAGCCCGCTCAGCCTGTTTATTGGTTTTTCTATTTTCCCATTCTGACCTTTTAGCAACACGTTCTATCAGGTGGTGAATACCTATCCGGTCATAATTTTCCGTCTTACGCCTTATTTCCGTCAGTTTAGCATCCATCAAGGTGATCTCTTTATTGATCTTGTCCCTTTTGTCCCGGAACTTCTGGTCCGCCTCTTCTACTTTTTTTACAGCAACAGCGTGTTTCTCCCTGTGCTGGTCAAGTCGTTTAACGTATCCCGGATAAGCTTGTTCCAGGCTGGAATGAACTTGGAAAAGTGAGCGAACAAGGTGCACTTTCTCCTGTTCTAGAAAGCCCACCGTTTTATGCAAACCAGCTATCTTGTTGGCCAGCACACGGACAATGACCTCACCAGACCTGGAGCGTTCAGTCCATTTTCCGATATCCGACAGTTGTTGTTCAAAATTCTTTAAATGCAGAGCATACTGATCCAGATCGATCTTTATGTCCTCTTCATTCAACGACATGATGATCGTTTGCTTTATAAACTCGGCTTCCAGTTTAGAGTTTAGAAAAACATTCTGGATGGTACGCGGGAGGTTTTGATATTGCCGGCTTTCAATCAGGGCATACTTCCTGAACTGAGCAGGAAGCCCTTTATTATTTCCATATAAAATATCCCGGTATTCTTCATAACGTTCGATTTTACGGGTATAAACAGAAGTACCTGAAAATGTATTCCTTACCCGGTCCCAAATCATTGCTTTATGATCGGTGCTGATGTAATTGGCCCGGTCATAAGCGCCGTCTATAAAGCGAAAAGCGACCCTGCCCTGCGATTTGTAAGCAAGGACGCAAAAAAGACCGGTTTCAGTAACTACTTCATAAACAATAAATGAATTGCCGTGCGGCAAATAATAATCATCAAAAGACCGCTTGCCTTTCTCAATGCCCAGCTTCGTTTTATCCGCATTATAAAAAAACAGTATAGCGCGAAGGATGGTACTTTTTCCCACACCCTGCGTTCCGATGAAGTGCACATTTCCCGCAATACCGATTTCCGCATAAGCGATATTGGCACTATTGATAAAAATGATTTTATTGAGGTATCTCATGCTGTATATCTTCGGGAATATTGATGGTCAGGACTAATTTCTCCAGGTAAGTAAAAGAAGATAGCGTCTTATACTCCTGGGAAATATCATTTTCAAGTTCGATGAAGTTATCCCTTTCCAGATGATCTAATACCTTTTCCATGATATCGGTATATTTCTCTTTCCCAGGAGCATATTTCTTTAAGCCTTCCAATTTGTTTTTGAGGTCCGCATCAACACTCATCCGGGCCAGTATATCAGCTATACGAAAGCGGAACCCGGAACCAAAGCTATTGTCGTAGATCTTTAGAAAATCTAGAATATCGATCCATTTCATGGCAATTTCCAGCTTACGTTCCATTTCGGCACGGTTCTCTGCACGCACAAAATGATAATATTCGTCCCCTTCTTCAAGGATGAGGTTGATTCCTGAAAAGTATTCATAA